>UQVG01000329.1 GCA_900544435.1 uncultured Erysipelotrichaceae bacterium
GATATTCAAAAAAGGGTGTTAGAGATTGAACATAAATTACTACCAGAAGTTGTAGGGCTATATTGTGATAATAAGATAAAAATAATTGATGGAAAGGCAAAGGTAATTTAAATGAAAAGAGCTTTAATTTCAGTTACAAATAAAGATGGGGTTGTTGATTTTGCTAAAGGATTAGTAGAATTAGGTTTTGAAATTGTATCAACAGGAGGTACAATGAAAGTTTTACAAGAAAATGGGGTTTCTTGTATTGCGATTGACGATGTAACAGGATTTCCTGAAATGTTAGATGGACGTGTTAAAACACTTCATCCAATGGTTCATGGAGGACTTTTATATCGTCGTGATTTACCTAGTCATGTTGAAACAATTAAAAAACATGGGATTCATCCAATTGATTTAGTATGTGTCAACTTATATGAATTTGAAAAAGCTTTAAAAGCTGGTAAAGATTTACCAGATATGATTGAAAATATTGATATTGGTGGACCATCAATGATTCGTTCAGCAGCTAAAAACTTTAAAGATGTTTTAATTGTTACGGATCCAAAAGATTATGACAATGTTTTAGATGCGATTAAAAATGATACAACTGATTTTGATTTTAGAATGAATCTTGCTTATAAAGCATTCTCTATGACAGGTGCTTATGATGCAATGATTTCAAGATACTTTGCAGATCAAGTTGGAGACCAATTCCCAGATACATTAAATCTTTCATTAAAGAAAGTAGAACATTTACGTTATGGTGAAAACTCTCAACAAGCAGCTAATAAATATGAAGATAGCTATGTTCAAAAATCTTTATTAGATTATGAACAACTTCATGGTAAAGAAATTTCATTTAACAATGTAAACGATTTATATGGAGCTGTTGCACTTGTTAGAGAATTTGGTAATCAAATCGTTACAGCAGCTATTAAACATTCAACTCCTTGTGGTGTTGCTATTGGAAATACAGGTTATGATTCTTATATGAAAGCCTATGAAGCTGATCCTCAATCTATCTTTGGTGGAATCGTTGCTGTTAACTATAAAATCGATAAAGCAACAGCTGAACAAATGCATAAGATTTTCTTAGAAATCGTAGCTGCACCAGATTTTGATGATGATGCTTTAGAAATCTTAAAGAAAAAGAAAAACTTACGTATTTTAAAACTTAAAAATTTAGATGCACGTGGTGCTAAATATGATATTAAATATCTTGAAGGAAAAGTGTTAGTTCAAGAATTAAATACAAAAATGATTGACGAAATGAAAGTTGTGACAAATGTTCAACCTACAAAAGAACAACTTACAGATATGGAATTTGGTATGAAAGTTGTTAAATATGTAAAATCAAATGCGATTTGTATTGTTAAAAATGGTGTAACACTTGCTATTGGTGGAGGACAAACATCAAGAGTATGGGCTTTAGAAAATGCTATTCATAATAATCCAGATAAAGATTTCAATGGTTCAGTACTTGCTTCAGATGCTTTCTTCCCATTCAATGACTGTGTTCAAGTAGCTGCAGATGCAGGTGTTCAAGCAATTATTCAACCAGGTGGTTCAATTAGAGATCAAGATTCAATTGATTTATGTAATGAAAAAAATATCCCTATGGTATTTAGTGGATATAGACACTTTAGACACTAGGAGGCTTATATGAAAGTTCTTGTAATCGGTAGTGGTGGTCGTGAACATGCGATTGCTTATAAATTAAAACAAAGTCCAAAAGTAACTGAACTTTATGCAATACCAGGAAATCCTGGGATTGCAAGTTTAGGTACATGTGTACCTGGTTCAGTAGAAGATAATGAATTTATTGTTGATTTTATTCAAAAAAATCAAATTGATTTAACTGTCATTGGCCCAGAAGTTCCTTTATGTAATGGGCTTGCTGATGATATTGAAAAAGCAGGTTATAAAGCTTTTGGTCCTCAAAAAAAGGCGGCAACTTTAGAAGGAAGCAAAGCTTTCTCTAAAGATTTTATGGTCAGACATCATATTCCTACAGCAAAATATGTCGAAGTGACTGATTTTGAAAAAGCATGCAAAGAAGTAGATCATTTTGATTTTCCATTAGTTATCAAAGCAGATGGTCTTGCTGCTGGAAAAGGTGTTGTCATTGTTGAAAACAAAGAAGACGCCATTTCTACTTTAAAAGAAATGATGGTTGATGGTGCTTTAGATGGTGCCGGAAGTAAAGTTGTCTTAGAAGAATTCTTAACTGGATTTGAATGTTCTTTACTTTGTTTTACTGATGGTAAAACAATTGTACCAATGGTTTCAGCAAAAGATCATAAACAAATCTTTGATGGAAATAAAGGACCTAATACAGGTGGTATGGGAACTGTTTCTCCAAATCCATTTTTACCAGAAGGCATGGATGAAGTCTTGAAAAAAGATATTCTTGATCCATTTATGCAAGGACTTAAAGATGATCAAATGGATTATCGTGGGGTTGTTTTCATTGGTTTAATGATTGAAAATAATCAAGCAAAAGTTCTTGAATTCAATGTCCGTTTTGGTGATCCTGAAACACAATCAATCCTTCTTCGTTTAGAAAGTGATCTCTATGAAATCATGGATGCTTGTGCTACTTATACTTTAGATCAAGT
>UQVG01000330.1 GCA_900544435.1 uncultured Erysipelotrichaceae bacterium
TTCACATCATTCATTGAGTCCTGAAACCTATGATTTTATATAGTTTTCATAAACTCCCCTCTTTCAGTTGTATTATACTTATTTTTTTATGATTAAATTTTATTTTCATAATTTGAAAAACTATCTCAAAAAAGAGATAGTTTTATCAAATAGAGTGTTTTATAAATCATAAAGATGATTCCTGTATTAATACAAAGAAGGAAGATAAAAAGAACTGTCCAAAGTATTAGTTTTTTAATCATGCATGTCTATCTTCTTTGGAAAAGTAATCGTTGTCTTAAATAAATCACCATCTACATCCACTTCAAAAGTTCCTTCTTGAACTTCAACAAAGCTTTTACAAATAGCAAGACCTAAACCAGAACCTTCACTTTTACGTGAAGCATCCCCTTGAACAAATCTTTCTGTTAAATCTTCTGGATTATTAATTTCATGAGCTGAAATATTTTTGAAAACAATAATGACTTGTTGATTTGTTTCTTTTACTTGAAGATAAACTCGCGTATGTTCTAAAGCATATTTACAAATATTTTGACATAGATTTTCTAAAACACGATATGTTTTTTCACTGTCTAAATAACAAATTATTTTTTTATTTTCAACATCATTTTTTATATTTAAATGATGTTGTTCAAATTGTTCTTGATATTCAAAGAGGACTTGTTGTATTAAAGCATGAATATCTAAATTTATAGGATTTAATTGAATATTACCACTATTAACTTTTGAAACTTCAAATAAATCTTCAATGAGTGTTTTTAATCTTTTAGTATTTCTATCTAGAACATCAATATATTCATTTTGTTGTTCTAAAGTAAGATGACCTTGTTTTAATAAATCAATATAAGAAATAATTGATGTAAGTGGTGTTTTTAAATCATGTGAAACATTGCTAATCAATTCAGTTTTCATTTTTTGAGAAGCAACTTCTTTACTTACTGCATCTTTAAAACCATCATTGATACAATTAAGTTCATCTTTGAGTGAATTAAATAAACCTAAATCTTGATTGATTTTATCATTAAATTCACCTTTAGAAAGATGATTAGCTGATTGTAAAAGAATATGATAGTCATTTGTGACCTTTGTCATCATTTTTTTAGCAATCAACATAATGATAATTGCTGAAAAAAATGAAAGAAAACATGTAAGTAAAAGATAAGCTCTTGGACTGTTGTAATAAATATTTCCTGTAATTCCCATCAACAAATAAACAAATAAGAGAATAGATTCAATACAAATACCACTGATTATTCCTAATTTAAAAATCGCATTTCCTTTTTGATTCTTTAAATCAAATTGTGTTAAACTTTTAATTTCATCTTTAAAATAACGATAAATACTACAAATAAGTGTATGTTCTTTCAAAAAATCTTTTCCAAAAACAAGAATGGATTTAAGATAAAAGATAAAATACATAATCATTGCATAGAATACAAACCATCCTACAATATTAATAATAGGTTCAATAGCAACACCTGCTCCTGCCATGCCTTTTTCTCTTAACATCCATGCAAAGGTTCCTTGCCAGGATGCTCTTAAAATTTCTGTCATGATTGCAATCCACATAGCAGCTACAATAATATAAATAAAGAACATAAAACATAATTTAATTTTTACAATGGATTGGAATGGTTCAATATGAATAAGTTCTCTTACTGGTACAAAAATCATAATAACAATAAGAACTGCTAGTATAAAGAAAACATATGTTGTTAAAACATTTGACATAGATACTTTATTAGTACAAAGTTGTTCTAAATAACAATTCGTTGGTAATCTTTTGGGTATAGCAATTAATACTTTGATATTTGTTGGATTTTTAAGGGTTATTTTATTAATAGTATCACTATTATCTTCATCTAAATAATTATTTTTAAAGAGTTGATCAAAGGATGTATTGTAGAAAGATCCTTCCCAATCACTTGATTGACTTCCTTCAAGTGATACATTTCCATTTTCATCATAATCAATCGTTGCATACCATTGATAATTACTTAATACGTTTTTATCTTGTTTTTCAAAAGCTTTCTTTAAATTCTTTTTAGAATTAGTAAAACAGATTTTTTCATCTGTTTTATCATAAACATAATACTGTACACCTCTTGATTGTCGATTATTTTCATCTTCTAAATCATAAATATAATTATTAAAAGCATCTTTTAAAGAATAATCATCATAAACATTAAGTTTATCTATATTATCACCTTCAACATAATAATGAAGTAAGTCATAATTTCCTTTTCTTCTTTGAATTTTCATATCTAATAAAATGCTTTTAGATGTAAGTATTTCTGTAATAGTTCCTCGATTATTATCGAAATCTAATTTTGTTGAAGAACTTTTTTCTTTAGCACCATAACTTAAATATGTTATTAATGATGCCATAATTAGTATTGAAAATATAAATATTTTAAGAAGTCTATTTTTATTTTTCATATTTCCCCCTATTGTTTATCAAGGTAGTGTCAAAAATCTATATTAAATAGCGTAAATACACTACCCTTCAATTTATCTATATAAACAGTAAAATGATTACTGAGTATATCTTAGTAATCATC
>UQVG01000331.1 GCA_900544435.1 uncultured Erysipelotrichaceae bacterium
TTTAACAGACCGTATAGGTGTTTCTTCACCTTATCAATTTGGTAAGATTCGTTTATGGGGTTCTGTAGGTTATGCCATTATGGCACAAGTTAGTGGTCTTTTATATCAATATATTTCACCATTTGCTAACTTCATGGCTGGTATTTTAGGAACATTGATTACCATTATTTGTATTTATATGGTTTCTGATCCTAAACTTTCTAAAGTTCCTGAAAAAGAAGAAAATAAATTATCAACAGTTGTTGTTATGAAAGAGCTTGTTCATAATATTCCATTTATGCTCTTTTTAGTGATTTCATTTTTCTTTTGGGGAGCATGTTCTACAAACTTTAACTATTTATCATTATTTATTAAATCTCAAGGTGGAACAGCTTCACAAGTAGGAACATATCAATTATTTGCTACCCTCTTTGAAATTCCTATGATTCTAGCAACAGATTATATCATTAAAAAAATACCTTACCGTTATATCATGATGTTTGCTATTATTATGTCTATGATCAACTTTTCATGGTATGCAACTTTGCCATCAGTTAGCATGATTATTTATGTTTTCGTATTTAAAGGCTTTTCTACTGTACTCTTTACGATGATTACTGTAAGATTAGTAATGGTTTTAGTAAAAGAAGAATATGTCTCTACAGCCTATGGAATTCAAGCTATGCTTGGAAAAGGTGTAGGTGCAATGCTTTTCCAATTAATTGGAGGTAGAATTATAGATGGCATTGGGATGAGTGGTTTCTATTTATTTTTATTTGCAGGAATTACCATTGCTTTTGTAGTGACACTTTTCTTTAGAATGCCAAAGAAAGTGAGAGTATAGTATGTTAGAATTAAATGCAGTTATCTTTGATATGGATGGTTTAATGATTGATACAGAACCTGTAGGAAAGATGTTAGTAAAGACATCTCATGAAAAGTTTGGATATAAAATTACTGAAGATATGTTTTATCATTTAATTGGGACAAACGAAAAAACATCAAAAGCTTATTATCATAGTGTTTTTGGTGAAGATTATCCTTATCAAAAGATTAAAGATTATCGAGATCAATTAAGAAAAGAATATTTTAATAGTCATCCTTTAGAAGTAAAAAAAGGTTTATATGATTTATTGGAAGATTTAAAAAAGAAAAATATTAAAATGGCTGTTGCTTCTTCAACACGTTATGAACGTGTCTTATCTAATTTAAAAAGTATTAAGGTTGATCATTATTTTGATGCAATTATTGGTGGTGACCAAATCCAACATGGAAAGCCTGCACCAGATATCTTTTTAAAAGCAGTCGAGTTATTAGGTGTAAATAAAGAAGATGCACTTGTTTTAGAAGATAGTAAAAATGGTATTTTAGCAGCTCATGCAGGAAATATTCCTGTTATCTGTATTCCAGATCTTATACATCATTCAAAAGATATTCTTGATTTAACAGTAGGATGTTATGATTCTCTTGATCAATTAATAGATATTATTGTTAAAAAAGATGACAAAGCATAATATAGAACCCGTTTATAATCAAGATTCTAGGATTCTTATTCTAGGATCTTTTCCATCTGTTAAATCAAGAGAAGCTAAATTTTTTTATCATCATCCACAAAATCGTTTTTGGAAAGTTTTAGCTGCTTTATTTCAAGAAGAAGTTCCTCAAACAGTAGAAGAAAAGAAAGCCTTTTTACTTAGAAATCATCTAGCTTTGTGGGATGTTATTGAAAGTTGTGACATTAAAGGCTCAAGTGATGCGAGTATTACCAATGTTAAAGTCAATGATTTGGATTTAATTATTAAAAATTGTCCTATTGAAAAAATCATTACTAATGGCAAAGCAGCTGATCGTTATTATCATCAATATTTTGATTATGATCTGCCTGTTCTTCAATTACCTTCTACTTCACCAGCTAATGCCATGTATTCACTTGAAAAATTAATTGAGAAATGGAAGGTGATTTTATGGAAAGAAATTTAACGCAAGGAAAGATAGGAAAATCTATTTTATTATTTTCTATTCCTATGATTTTAGGAAATTTATTACAACAATTTTATAATATAGTTGATACTTATATTGTAGGTCAATATATTGGAAGCAATGCTTTAGCAGCTGTTGGTTCAAGTTATACATTAATGACATTTCTTACTTCTATTATTATTGGTTTATGTATGGGAAGTGGTATTTTATTTTCAATGTATTTTGGAGCAAAAAAATATGAAAAGATGAAAATATCTTTTTTTGTTTCCTTTGTTTCTATTGGAATACTTTCAATTGTTTTAGAAATAGTCTGCTTTTTGTTATTAAAGTATATTTTAATTTGGTTACAAATACCTCAAGTAATCTATAATCAAACAGCTAAGTATCTACAAATTATCTTTATCGGTATTATTTTTACTTTTATTTATAACTATTTTGCAGCCATGTTACGTGCATTAGGTAATTCAAAGATACCACTTATCTTTTTGGGAATTGCAACGATTGTTAATGTTGTTTTAGACATTATTTTTGTTTTATATGTTCATTTAGGTGTTGCAGGAGCAGCTTATGCGACAATTATTTCCCAG
>UQVG01000332.1 GCA_900544435.1 uncultured Erysipelotrichaceae bacterium
TTGGATGCCATCATGGTACTACGATATGATGCAGAAATCATAGAATTAGAAGAAAGTCAATTAAAGGTAGCAGATGTCAATGGTGATGGAGAAGTAAACTTCCTAGATGCCATTATGATACTTAGATATGATGCTGAAATTATCAGTAGTTTTAATTAAGGAGTGTAGTATATGAAAAAAATATTAAAATTGTTAATAGTTTTTATGACAGTTCTAGCAAGTATATCTTTAAGTAATATTTATGCAGCTAATGAAAATTTAGTTATTGAAAAAAATACACTTAAAGATGGAAATATTGAATTGATTGTTAATGTTAAAGAAGATGCTCATATTTGTGGTGGAGAAATAATTTTTGAATATAATAAAGATAAATTAGAGCTTGAAAGTGTTAAAACGAATAAAGAACAGAATATGTTAGTAACTGTTAACAAGGATTATAAAAATGAAGGTAATAAAGTAAAAGCTGTATTTGCTTCAGCTAATGAAATTGAGGGTAATATTCTAGCAATTACTTTAAAAGCCAAAGAAAAAGATATTTTAGAAAAAGATATTGTTCTAAGCAAATGCTCTGTTGGAAATGAAAATGGAGAAGTTGAACCATCAATTAATGAATCAACTGTTCAATTTGAAAATAAAAAAGGAAATTCTCAAATAGATCAATCATTTCAAGAAGTAGATAAAACAGAGAAAAAACAAGAAAGTAATTATAATAGTAAAGTTACAAAAACAACTAAACAATCAAAAAAAGAAACAAAGAAAAATAAAACAAATAATTCAATTTATATTATTGGAATTATCATTATTTTATTAGTAGGATATACTATTTATAAATTTAAAAAGAAATAAATTAAATACCATGGGTAATTAAACTCATGGTTTTATTTTAAAATAGACACTTTCTTATAAATCGATTATAATATTTCTTACACGTAGGAGGGAATATGAAAAAATTAATAGGAAGTAAAGGATTTTATAAAATGGTTCTTGCTATTTGTATACCTATTGTTATTCAAAATGGTTTTACAAATCTAGCAAGTTTATTAGATAATATTATGATTGGACAATTAGGAACGCTTTCTATGTCAGGTGTTTCTATTACGAATCAATTGTTACAGGTATTTAATGTAACGATTTTTGGAGCAATGTCAGGTCCAGGAATATTTATGGCACAGTTTTATGGAAAGAAAAATAAAGAGGGTGTTGAAAACTGTTTTAGAATTAAATTGATTATTGGAATTATTATTACAGTTCTAGCAATTATTTTATTTAATACTTTTGGACAACGACTTATCTCTTTATATTTAAATGATAATCCAAGTGATAGTTTAAAAACATTAAACTATGGTATGCAATATTTAAAAATTATGCTCATTGGACTTATTCCATTTGTGATTACTCAAGTTTATTCATCCTCACTTAGAGAAACAGGGAATACCGTTTTACCAATGATTGCAAGTGTTGTAGCCGTTATTGTTAATTTCTGTATTAATTATATTTTGATCTTTGGACGCTTTGGATTCCCACAATTAGGTGTTTCAGGGGCAGCTATTGGAACAGTTGTTTCTCGTGTGATTGAAATGAGTATTAATATTATAGGAGGTTATCGAAATCTTTATTTAAAAGATGCCATTAAGTTGAAGAAAGTTCCTTTTGATACAACTAAAGAAATGTTAAAAAGAGGTTTACCTCTTTTATGTAATGAAATCTTATGGTCTATTTCTATTGCTTTGATTTCTCAAAGCTATTCAACAAGGGGACTTGTTGCTGTTGCTGCTATTAATATTACAACAACCGTTACAAACTTCTTTATGATTGTTTGCTATGCAATGGGAAATTCTATTTCAATTGTTGTTGGTCAACAATTAGGAGCAGGTGAAATTGAAAGAGCTAAAGATTATGATTTAAAAATGCTTTTTATGAATTTTATGATGTGTTTTATTTTAGGAATTGTTTTATTTAATGTTTCTGTTTACATTCCACAAATCTATAACACTTCTTTAGAAGTAAAGAGTCTTGCAACTTCACTTCTTAAAGTAGCAGCATGTATGTTACCTGTTATTTCTGTTTATTATAGTAGTTATTTTACAATGCGTGCAGGAGGGAAAACTTTTTTAACTTTCTTATTTGATAGTGGTTATACGTTTGTTTTTACTTTTATGGCTGCATTATTATTAACAAGACTTACTAGTCTACCAATTCTTACAATTTATATACTTGTTCAATGTGTTGATATTCCGAAAGCTACATTAGGACTTATTCTTGTAAGAAAAGGAATATGGGTACATAATATTGTTAATGAGTTATAATATATTTTGTTGAAAATGAAAGATAAGATGTTCTTTAATAGAATATTATTTTATTGTTTTTGATGAGTAAATATGCTATATTTTCATTAGATAGTCCATGCTTTAGTTGGACATAAATCGGAGAACCAGAGCCTTAGTTGGAAACTCTAAATCGGAGAACCAGAGCCTTAGTTGGAAGCATTTTAATGACAGAGATTGCAACTTGAAAATCTCTGTTTTGCTTTTTTAGGAGGTAATTAT
>UQVG01000333.1 GCA_900544435.1 uncultured Erysipelotrichaceae bacterium
CTAAAACGGGTAGTGAAAATCAATATATTTTATTTTATAATAAAGGTAAGGTATATTTTATTTTATAATAAAGGTAAGGAGATGATGATTATGTTATGTCCAAAATGTCATAGTTTACTAACAAAAGGAGCCAAATATTGTGATATTTGTGGAACAAGAATACCGCAAGAGGATATCCAAGTAGAAGAAGTAGGTTCAAGGGTTAAAAAGAGAGAAAAACATAAAAAAGAAGTGCGTAAAAAAACTAAAATTATTATTTTAGGAATCATAGCACTTGTCGTGGTGATTGCTATGTTAGGATTTATTTTATTTTTTAAAGGAAATAAACCATCTTATTCACCAGATAATCTTGTTAGTCAACATGTTGAAAAACCATTACATTTAGAAAAAAGTAAAGTTACATTAAATATTGGAGATGAATATACCATTCAAACTAATCTTAAATGTACTTATCAATCTAAAAATGAAAAAATATGTATCGTAGATGCAAATGGTAAAATTACAGCTTTATCATCAGGTAAGACAAAAGTAATTTGTACTAGTGAATCTGGTAAAGAAAAAGCCCTTCAAGTTATTGTAAATGAAAAAATAGAAACAACAGTAGAAGAAAATACAGATGAGGATGAATATATATTTGCTCATAGTGATACAGAACTTCTTACAGAAGCTGATTTAGAAAATAAAGATGATTCTCAGTTACGGTTAGGACTTAATGAAATTTATGCCAGACATCATTGTACGTTTAAAACACCTGAGATTGCAGATTACTTTAAATCTAAAAGTTGGTATAGTGCAGATGAAACTTTGACATCAGAAATGATGAATAATCATATGTCAGAGTATTTTAATGAAATTGAATTAAAAAATATTTCCTTTATTCAAGCACATCGATGAAAATAATTTGCATACACTAAATCATAAATGAAAAAATATATGAAAATAGTTATCAAAATCTATAAATTTCATTTTCAATTCATAAAAGATATGTAAAATGAAAGTGTAATCAAAGAAGATTATAAAGTCATTCTTCTCTTAGATATTTTTTTGACAACTATATTCATTGAATGACGTAGGAAAAGTAAGCGACGCCCGTTTACTTTTCCTTTTTTTATCTATTAAGAATTTGGATGCGTCAAGAAAGATAGTATATAAAAATCATACTAAAACACTATGATGTGTTTGCATGATCTAGTATGAATTTTTTTACCCTGTGTTATATAACAGTTACCTAACTCTTCTCATAGGACCTTTACATACAGGACATTCTATTTCAACTTCACCATGTTTACTGGAGATTCTGTCTTCTTCTGCCAATTCACCAATAATCCAGTTAGGAACATTGTCAATATGACCACAAGCAGTACACTTCGTTTCGATAAGTATATCTTCTGCAATCATTGATGCATTTTTCACTGTAGAGTCTGTCATTAGGGGTACCTATGTATATTCACATTTTATAAGATTGCCACATGAACATAAAAGAGTATTTTTTTGCAATGATTCTATCATATGTGTGCGGTATTTTAGATGGTCAAGTTTGTTTTTTAAATCTTTTTTCTTTCTTTCAGATTTCTGATATACTTTTTATTCCTGTTTGAATAGAAACCATAGTATCTGACCATTTTAAAGTTTTCATCAGGACAGTGAAGGATAAGATTGTTTATAAAGTTTTCAGCACTTTCATATACTTCGATATATTTTTCATCCTCATGACGGTTGTACCATCATCTGATCATCTTTTTGTCATCTTCATATTTGATGATGCGGTTTTCAGCCATGGGAGGTCTGGAAGTGTATCTGGTAATGTAATTGACGCAATCATCAACATTATTGTCATCATTGTCTTTTTATTTCTTTTTAGCGTAGACATAAAAGCCGTTTACAAGTTCATCATAGAATCTCTGTTTAAGATAACGAAAATGTTTGAGCTTTTGTTTAGAAAGAAGATCAAGAACCTGATACATCCAAGTTTTTCTGAGCTTTTTATAGGAAATAAAAGAAAAGTTCTTCATTTTATTTTTTTTGGTATCAAAAGCTTCTTCACAAACAAGGCAGTGGATATGGGGATTCCATTTCAAATCTCTGCCAAAAGTATGTAAAGTCAAAACAGAACCGAAAACGATCTTGTTTCTGTCGTTTTTATAGGAGTAGGGGCATTTTGATTTTTCTGTACTTTGCATCATTAAAAACACAGGCAAGAGTGTTTCTGGCAGCAATAAAAAGAAGATTCAAAAGGGATCTGTCTTTAATAAAATAACCTCTTAGATGTTTTGGAATGGTAAAGACGATATGACGATGCTTGGCATCGAGAGCGATAGAGGAAATATGTGCAGCACGCAATTTAGCCCCTTTGGTACCACAAGAATTATAGAGCTTAGACTAGCACTAAAAAGGTAATAATCTTCAAAGATTATTACCATGTGGACAAAATTTATTTTCCCCCTTTTTTATAAAGAAAATATTTTTTCAAAGATAGGATCTTATTCATCAAAGGTAAGTGCAGATTATATAATGGATATTATATTCTTTAT
>UQVG01000334.1 GCA_900544435.1 uncultured Erysipelotrichaceae bacterium
AGATTGTTTTTCTTCTTTGTTTAAAAGAAACATTTAATACTTTATATAAATCTAAATTAGCTTCCTTATTAATTGTAATCTTTAAAATAGCACTATCAATATGAGGTGCAGGAATAAAAACATTTTGACTCACTGTAAACATATATTCAATCTTACCCATATCCTCAATCATATACATTAGTGGACTTTTATAATCACTTGTATATTTTAAAGCAACTTCTTTTTGTACCATCACAACAATTTCATCAATGACCTTACTTTCAGTTAAAACCTTTTCAATAATTTGAGTTGTAATATAATAAGGTAAATTAGCTACTAAAATAACTTTTTCATATTTTTCTTTTAAACCCTTTAAATCCTCTAAATTCGCTTTTAAAAAATCTTCAAAAACAATTTCAATATTTTCTTGATTTAAAAACTCTTCATAAACCCCTTTAAAACGTGTATCTATTTCATAGCTTCTTACATACCCTGCATAACGTGCTAATACTTGTGTTAAAGCTCCAATTCCAGGACCTACTTCAATCACTGCACATTTTTCATTCACACTTGAACAATGAACGATTTTTTCTACAACACGAGGATCAATTAAAAAGTTTTGTCCATATTTCTTTTTAGGATATAAATCATATTTATCTAATATATATTGTGTTGTACTTTTAGTCGCTATATCCTTCATTCTTTAACTCCTTTTCTATTATTTCCTTGGAAATACCCACCATATTCAATCTTTTAAATAAAGTCTTTGCATTACCATATCCTAAATGAAATAAATCATAAACCTTTAATCTTTTCTTTTTATCTCCAATAATATCTAATTCTAAAAATTCTTTCCAAGAAATACTTTCATCTTGATTAGAAAATGTAACAACATTTTCAATTGCTTTTTTAACAGCTTCTTTATTAGCTTCCGCAATACCTAATTTCTTTTTACCAATTGCATCTTTTTTATCGACAAAAGCATGTTTACAATTTTTTACATACTGTTCTACTTGATTTCTAATTTTTAATCCTGGATAATCAGGATCTGTTAAAACAATAACTCCTCTTGTTTTACTTGCCTCTTTAATAAGATCTAATGTTTTTTGATCTATTGCAAGACCATGTGTTTCTATAGTATCTACATCATATAATTCTTTTAATAATTGACTATCTGTCTTTCCTTCAACAACAACAATTTCATTAATTCTTTTCATAAGTTTACCATTTTAAATAAATCGTTCTCATTTGATCATCAGCAATATATTGAATCTGATCTACCCCTTCAATTAAACGATAAGAATCTCCTTTTTGTGTTAACCTTTCTTTAGCATCATTATATACTTGATTTGAAAATTGAAAATAACATTCGTTTTTATTTTGATCAACTTTAGCTTTCAAAGCAGATAATTGATATGAATCAAAATAAAGTCCCTCTTCTTTATAATAAGTATGTTTTCCATCTTTAGTTATTTGATAACTATCTTCTAAATTATAAATATTTTCTAATGTTTGACTATCAAACATTAAATAATTATTATTAATAATTTCACCATCATCTAATACTAAATCACCCCATGTTGCATCTATATAATAATAATCATGATCATACTTTATCATATTTATTGCATGTTTATTTGTTTTTCCATCAATCGTTGCTTCAGCTGCTAAAAAAGTAGTCTTTAATCCTAATTGATTAAGTAAATATTGTAATGTTTTAGCATATCCACTACATACTGATTGATGATTGAGTAAAACACTAATGATTTCCTGATTATATTTTGCTTTTTCATTATACTTACATTGAGTAATAATATAATCATAAATATATTTTATTTTTTGATATTGTTCTAAATCTTTTGTATTTTGTTTAACTTGTTTAACAATTTTCTTTATCTTTTTTTGATTTTTAAGAATTGTCTTTTCTTTCATATTATATTCAAAAGAAAAAAGACCTCTTTTATCAAGTGACCATTCTTTAATATAAAATAATTCTGGATGATCTTTTAAAATAGCATAAACAATTTCACTTACTGCTTCGATATCTTTTTCTTTAATATTAATATTTTGTTTTCTTGCATAAGCAATATTATAAATTGTTTGATAAAGTTGTTTTTGATTTTTATTTAATAATTGATAATGATATTTAAAACACGTATCTTGTTTAAATTTATTTTCTATATTTTGGTAAGATTGTGGAAAACATCCACATAGTAAAAATAATACTAATGAAATAATAACTTTTTTCATTTTAAAAAAAATAATCTAGCAGCGCTAGATTAATCTTCTTTCAATTTATATTCAAAATAACTCTTACCAAAATAAACTACGCTACTCGCTAAGAGCATCATTAATAATCCTAAGCACATCATAAACATCCCCTTTATATTCATATAATACTCTTTTATCATATTTTATGCAAATCATTTAAATTTATATTATTTTCTTATCGTCTCTTTTCTACAAATTTTATTAAACCAATATTATAAAATATTACTTAATTAACCATCTGACACATGTGCATAGTATGGTTCGGATAAATTGAGTACA
>UQVG01000335.1 GCA_900544435.1 uncultured Erysipelotrichaceae bacterium
TAACCATAATAATTCCAAAAACAAAAACAACAATTGTTACAATTAAAAACACTTGTGCAAAAGATTCAAATCCTGTCTTTCTTTTTTTCATAAAATAACCCTCTCTATAACTCTTAATTTTGCTGAATGTGCACGATGATTATGAGTAAGTTCATCATCTGATGCAATAATTGGTTTTCTATTAACCAATTTAAATTTAGGTTGCATTTCTAAAGGAATAACTGGTAATCCTTTGGGAACATCTTTTAATTTAGAAACTTCATTAAATGTATATTTACATATTTTATCTTCTAAACTATGGAAAGTAATAACCGATATTCTCCCATTTAAATTCAAAAGATCTAAAGCATCTTTTAAAGCAATATCAAAAACATTTAATTCATCATTAACCGCTATTCTAAGTGCTTGAAAAGTACGTTTTGCTGGATGACCACCTTTTCTTCTTGCATAAGCAGGAATTGCTTCTTTAATAATATCTACAAGTTGAAAAGTTGTATCAATAGAATGACTTTCTCTTTCCTTTTCAATTCTTCTAGCGATTTGTTTAGCAAATTTTTCATCTGCATATTTATATAATATTTCTACAAGTTGTTCATAACTATAATGGTTAACAATATAATGTGCATCCAAAGATGCCTCTTGATTCATTCTCATATCTAATCTTGCATCATAGTTATAACTAAAACCACGAGCCCCATCATCGAATTGAGGTGATGAAACTCCTAAATCAAATAAAATTCCATCTACATGTTCTACACCACGAAGATGGAGTTCATTTTTTAAATTCTTAAAATTGGATTGGATAATCGTAAATTGATTCCCTATTTTTTCTAATCTTTCTCTTGCAGCTTCAATTGCATGAATATCTTGATCAAAACAGTACAAATGGCCTGTTGTTAACTGTTTTAAAATTAAACTTGAATGACCAGCTCCTCCAAGTGTACAGTCTACATAGATACCATCTGGTTTGACATTCAATCCTTCAACTGCTTCATTTAATAAAACTGTAACATGGTTGAACATTCAAAAGCCTCCTATAAACTAAAATCATCTAAAGATTCTAAAATATCATCATAACTTTCTTGATTGTCATTATAGTATTCGTTCCATCTTTCTAGTGACCATATTTCACCATGATTTCCCGCTCCAATAACAACACATTCTTTTTCTAAATGTGCTAAAGTACGTAAATTTGTAGGAATATTAATTCTTCCTAATTTATCAAATTCACATTCACATGCACTTGAAATGGTAAAACGAATAGCTTTACGAACATCTTTTTTATTAGAAGGTAATGAAAGTAGTTTTTTACAAAATGGATCCCATTCTTCTTTTGTATAAAAAGCAAGGCAACCATCAAGTCCACGAGTAACATAAATAGACCCTTGACATTGATTTCTAATCTTAGATGGAATCGTCAAACGTCCCTTTGCATCAATCGTATGCTTATATTCACCCATGAACACACTTATCACCCACTTTGTTCCACTTTTATGCTATTTATTCCACTTCGTACCACTATTATATACTTTTTAATATACTTGTTCAATAAATAGCTGTGAATAAAATTGTATAGTTCACAATTTTTTGTGAATAAAAAAGTATAAAAAAAATCACCCTTCTGGGTGACCTTTTTCTTATTTTACTTTTACACCTTTGTAAGTTCCACAATGTTTACAAACTCTATGAGACATTTTGTATTCTCCACATTCTGGACATACAACTAAAGTTGGTGCAGATAATTTATCATGTGTTCTTCTTTTATTTCTTCTTGTACTAGAAACTCTTCTAAATGGTACTGCCATCTTTATATCCTCCTATTGTTTAAAATAATCTTTCAATTTTGCTAACCTTGGATCAATGTATTCTTCATTCTTATCCTCTTGACCATCGAGTATCTTCCAACCCTTACCTGATTCCTTGATATTAGCATCATCTTTTACGACCCTCATAGGAACTTCTAACATGATGTTTGAAAATACGACTGGAGTAAAATCAACAACATCTTTTTTAGCTTCATGAACGTCTTCAAGCGGATCAGGCTTTTCAAATGAAAATACTTCCGTCGAATCGATATCAAATGGATAATCAACATCTTCCAACGTTAACGCACACGGAAGAATCATTGTTCCCTTAATATTTAAATCAACATATAATCGTTTATCTCTTGTATCTAGATTCCCGGTACCTGAGACGATGACGTCTTTAAGGCCGTTAATATGAGCATACTTTTCAAACATTTCACATGGAAAAGTTATCTCTTCTTCAAAATCAAATGTTCCTTTGTGTTTAATAATCCACTGCAAACTATACTTCATATTAATCACCTTTCCATAACCGCAAAATCTATTATATAGAAACTCACATCATAAGTCAATCTAAAAATGGCCTAAAACAACATTTTTCACTTTATAATGAAGTTCTTCTCCATTATAACAAAAACTTTAACTAAATCAACACTATTTTAAATCATTTTTTCAACATCATTTAAAACATCCTTGTTT
>UQVG01000336.1 GCA_900544435.1 uncultured Erysipelotrichaceae bacterium
AATAATTATAATAATTTCAAAAGCAATACCCCTACATTTGGCTCTCGTAATCAGTTGATAAGAACTGCAGATAATGTTTGTCGAAATGTAAATAGAGAATTTCAAATCTTTTCGAATACAAGGTTGGATAAGTTTTCATCTTGTGATTGTGAGATTAGTTTTTTGAGATATAAGGAAGCGTTAGGAGATATTATTAATGCTTATAGATGGTTTTATTCGCTAGACGAATATCCTCAGAAAATATTTAAAATGTTAGATGGCATGAAATCTTTTAAAGCCGGTAATTGTGATGAATTAGCAAATGCAACATGCGTGGCTTTGAAAATGAACGGTTTTAAAGATGCAAGAGTTTGTTATTTGTATTCTTATAATCCAAAAACTAAAAAAGTTTGTGATTTAGATCATTCTGTTACGGTATTAAATTTAGGTTTACCAAAAGATTATGGGTTTGCAAGTACAGATAATCTTCCATCATATAAAGAATTATTAAAACCTAATAACAAAACTCTTGTTATTGATACTTGGGCGGGCTTTGCAGATTCAAGTCGTGGAGCTGTTGTCAGATATAATACGGATGTTCCTTTATCGGTAAAACTTAATAAGGGTGAAAATATAATGTTTTTACCGCTAAAAGATATACCTATGACAGATAAAGAGTTGGAATTTTTAAAATATAAGTATCCAAAGTTATTATTAAAAGATTCTAAGTGTAAATTGACAGATGAGGATATAGAAAATTTCCAAAAAATAGCATCAGTTGGCAATCATAATGAAATTATATATGATATAAAACGAAGTAGGATGTTAAAATCAGCATGTCCTGAATATTCAATGCAAAAATATGCAATGGAACAGTGTAAAAAAGATTTTGGTTTTAGGGTTTTTAGTTTCTTAATGAAAGTAGTAATGTTTTTTAGACGTTAATTATTGATTTAATCATTTATTATAAATGTCCCTCTCTATGAAGATAACAGAGAGGGACAAAATGTTAAAATAAAATGGATTCCCCATCATTAGGTATTAATAAATTGTCAATTGCATTTTGGGTTTTAAAGTTTTGCAAATCGCTTCTGGTAACTGTTAGGTGGCTTACTGTATCCATATGGCTTGCTATAATTGTTGATTTAGGAGATTGCTTTATAACTTCAAGTATATCATCAGTGTTCATGATTATACGTTCTCCATTTAATACAGTTGCTGCGCATGCATTTAAAATTATGATTTCAGGGTTATATTTAGTAATTGCATCTTTTACTTCTTTACACCAAATGGTATCACCAGCCAAATAAAGTGTTTTTTCATTATTGGTTTTAAATATTACTCCCATTGCATCATATGGCATATTTATTGATTCGCATAAAGGTTTTATTATTTCTCTTTTCCCGTGTTGGGTTTGAGTTTTATATAGAGTATTATTATTGTAGACTGTTCCTTCAGAAGACAAGATTTCTACATTTGAAAAGTCTTTTGATAATATATAGTTTTTGTCTTGTTCAGATTGAACAAAGATTTTTGTATTTTTAGGTATAGACTTTTCTGCAATTTCATCCCAATGATCTGGGTGAATGTGAGTAATAATTACTGCATCAACATCAATAATTTTATTTAACCAATGATCTTGATCATCTTGAATTTCATCTTCCTCTTGGACTTGTTCTTGCTTTTCTTTATTTTCTTCATCAATTGCATTCCCATTGATAATATCCATAAGTTCGCTCATTCTTTGAGGATTTATTGAAGAGGTTTTTGAAAATAAAAATGTATCTTCTAAATCTGTTTTTGATTCTTGGTTTGTTTCTTTTACAATTTGATCATCAAATTTATCTTGCGTTTCTTGAACAAGTTCTTCATCTTCTTCATCATCAAATGAAAATCTTTTTTGTTTTTCTAATTCATCTATTAAAAACTTTTTAGATAAAATTTCATTAAAATAATCATAAGTTCTATTAACTAAAGCAATTAATTGCTCATCATCCTTATATTTATCCAATAATTCGTTTCTTGTACGTGATAATGTTTCCAAATCCATTTGCGCATTCATTCCTAATAAAGGTGAAAATAATTCTACAGAATCATATTTTGAAAACAAAAACATGTTCATAATATCTAATGGATTTTTCGTCACTTTAAATACGCTTGCTTTAATTTTATCACTAGCAGGTACTAAATCAGGCATATAAATAACATTTGCCAATAATTTGTTAGCAGCTTCAACCATTGATTCAAAATTAGCAACAACCATGACATGCTGAAAATCAACATTCATTTGTTGACAAGTCACTTCTAGAACTTCCTCATCAGGTAATGGTTTAAGATTTGAGTCTCCACCAATCAAAAAATCTATTTTTTCATAAATTTTAGCCAATTGCAAATATTGAATTGCTCTTTTTGTTTTATGAGTTGTATAAACTGCAATTTTGATATTTTTTTGCTTACAATACTGTATTAACTCATCAACACCTTCTCTTTTTATAGCAGGTTTCAACTTGACATATTCAAATAAG
>UQVG01000337.1 GCA_900544435.1 uncultured Erysipelotrichaceae bacterium
CAATTAGAAATATTAATGAATTATCCAAATATATTTATCAAAAAGAGATTATTAAAACCAAACATCGAAAAGGGTATAGTATTGATGAAGAATTCTTTAATGATGGACAATTTCAATATTTATGGGATAGTGTGCTTTTCAATAACGATTTAAATCAAAATGAAGTCAATGCGTTACTTACAAAATTACAAACATTAAGTTCAAGTAAACAACTTTCACGTATTCAAAATCAACCTAGAAAAAATCAACCTAGAAATTATGATTTACTTTTAAATATGACAACTGTTATTAAAGCCATTCATGAAAAGAAAAATATTTATTTTAAATATGTAAGTTACGAAATAAAAAATAATAAATTTATTGAAATAGCTCATAATCATGGAAATCATAAAGAAAATAATGAATTCTATATCATTTCTCCTTATAAACTTATTCAAAGAGATTCTAAATACTATGTTTTAGGATATTTCAATCAAAGACCAGATAAATTATCTATTTATCGTCTTGATCGTATGCGTTTAGTAAGAAATCATAAAAGTTCTTTTGAAGAAGGAGAACAATTTGATTTGGAACAAGAAACGGATCATATAAATATGTATGTTTCAGGAAAAAGAGATACTTTAGAAATTAGTTTCGATGAAGTGGTTTTAAGAGAAGTTATTGATCAATTTGGACAAGAACATCCAGTAAAAAAAGATTTTGAAAATCGTTATCATCTTACAATTAAGGATGTGCTTATTTCTGATGGACTTATTGGTTGGTTGATGATGTTACAAGATCATGTAACTGTTATTAAACCTTATTCACTTCAAGAAGAAATGAAGGAAAGAATTTCAAAGATGTTAGCACAATATAGGTAGGTAAGTAAAATGATTTATATAACAGGAGATAAGCATGGTGATTTTAGTGAAGTATATGGTTTTTGTTGTAAAAATAAAACAACCAGAGATGATTTGATGATTGTTTTAGGAGATGCAGGAATTAACTACCATGCAAGTGAAAAAGATATTTATTTAAAGGATAGTCTTTTACAATATCCTATTACTTTCTTTTGTATTCATGGAAATCATGAAGAACGTCCAGAGAATATAACAAGTTATAAAACGAAAATATTTCATGGGGGAATTGTTTATTATGAAGAAGAATATCCTCATTTGTTATTCGCTAAAGATGGAGAAATTTATCAATTTAATCATCAAAGTGTTTTAGTGATTGGTGGAGCTTATAGTGTGGATAAAAACTATCGTCTACAAATGGGATATAATTGGTATCCAAGTGAACAACCATCGGATGAAATAAAAGAAAAGCTTTTATTATATGCAGAAAACCATCCTCAAATAGATGTTGTTCTTTCACATACCTGTCCTTATAAATATCTTCCTCGTGAAGTATTTATGACAGGAATTAATCCTTTAAAGGTGGATTATAGTACAGAATTCTTTTTAGATAAATTAGAAATACGTTTAGATTATAAAAAATGGTATTGTGGTCATTTTCATACAGATAAAGTTAAAGATAAAATGAGATTTATGTTTGATGATATTATAGAATTTTAAAAATAATTGGTTATTTTGACCAATTATTTTTTTGGACAATTTGTCCAATGAATAAAGCTAAAAGAGAGTATATAATAATAGAAAAGAAGAACCTTTGAGACAAATATGAAACAAACTTGAGACAAAAAATAATAGGACATATGATACACTTATCTTGTAACAAATCTAGATGACGTTACCTCAAAAAAAGAAAGTAGGTCATATAAATTGATAACAGTAAATAACTTAACACCAGATAGTGCCTGTCGTACCTTCTTCAATAATGATATCTATTTTTCTGCTTTTTGTAATGCTGTTTTGTTTAATGGAAGACAATTGATAAGTGCTCAAAATTTAATACATTATGAAAATGACAGTGCTGTAATAATCAACGATACAAAGAAAGTAGAAGATAAAAAAAGAAGAAGAGATATCATCGTTAGAGGGGATATTCATGGTATCTATTGTCTCTTTGGTATCGAACATCAAAGTACGATTGATCAAGAAATGGTGATTAGATGTGGCAATTATGAAATGATGGAGTATTTAAAACAGATAAAAAAAGGTGAAAAGGTTATACCCCAAGTCATGATTGTTTTTTATACAGGAGATAGAAAATGGAATGCTCTCTTAAGATTAAGTGATTACTTTGAAATACCAGAAGAGTTAAAAGAATATGTTAATGATTGGAAAATCAAAGTTGTAGATGTCAAAGAAATAAATACAAGTAAAATCAAAGATGAACAGACAAGATATTTTATAGAAGCAATACAGGCGATGTATAAAGGAAACTTTGAAGGATTGCATCGAAAAATAAAGATGAATAGAGATAACTTGATTTATGCAGCTATTATTACAAGAAGTTTAGATTTAATTAAAGACTTACCAGAAGGAGATGAAATAGATATGTGTGAAGGAATGGAAAGAATGGCAGAAG
>UQVG01000338.1 GCA_900544435.1 uncultured Erysipelotrichaceae bacterium
TGAAAAAAATAAATATTTATTAACAATTACAATGGTATTGATTTTTGGAATATACTTTATTTTGTTGAATGATATAGGACATATGCAAATAACTATTGATGATATCTATGTGGTTTTATTATTATTGCTAGTTTTATTTTTTGTGGTATGTATTTTATTTATACATATGACACGACTCTATAATGAAAAAACAGAATATGTGTTAAAAAATAAAGAATTGGAATACATAGAAAAAAATAAGTCTTTAGTGCATTATCTTCATGATAATGTTATGAAAATACAGCATTCTTTAAGATATGGATTGATTTTGATAGAAAATAATATAAATGATCAAAAGTATGAAGATGCTAAACATCAAATAGAACAATTTTATGATTTATTAGATAATAAAACAAATATTATGACGAATAATTATATATTTGATACTTTATTAAATGATTATATTTTTCTCATAAATTCTAAATATAATGCCAAAGTAAAATCATTGATCAATATAGGAAATGATTTCTTTTTTAAAGATGTAAATAATTGTACAAAAATAATAAATATTATCTCAAATTTCTTTGAACAATCTAATAAGACTTATTTAGAAATAAAACTTATTGAACATGAATCATATATTGAATTAGATTTATTCGTAGAAAGTAATTTTGATAAAATAAATGATGATACCAACATTGATTGTTTTGATGATTATGCACATCTAAGAAGAATTTTTGATAAATAGAAGAAAGACTTATACAAATATGTTGTATAAGTTCTTTTATTTCTAATCAACTTTTAACCTAAACTTAACATAAAATTCTTTTGCTATGTTAAGATAATGTAAAGGATGTGGAAATAATGAAAGAATGTATATATGTAGTAGAAGATGATGAAAATATTAGAGAAATTATAGATTTAGCTTTAACAAGTGCAGGTTATAATGTTAAACAATATTCAAATGCTTTAGATGCTTTAGAAAATATGAAAACAGATCAAGTGGATCTAGCTGTTTTTGATTTAATGTTACCTGGCATTTCAGGAATTGATGCTATCAAAAAGATACGTGAAACTGATCAAGAATTACCTATTTTGATTTTAAGTGCGAAGGACCGAGAAATTGATAAAGTCAATGGTTTAGATAGTGGTAGTGATGATTATATGACCAAACCATTTGGTGTTTTAGAGTTACAAGCTAGAGTACGTTCTTTGCTTAGAAGACATGCTCCTAAAGCAGCGCCGATTATTGAAAGTCAAACTTTAAAAATTGATAAACAAACAAGAACAGTGATGCATAATGGACAAGTCATGGAACTTACCAATAAAGAGTACCAACTACTTTTATATTTGGTAGAAAATCATACACGTGTCGTAGAAAGAGACGAAATTTTAAATCATATTTGGGGGTATGATTTTATTGGTGAATCAAGGGTTTTAGATGTGCATATTCGAGCTTTAAGAGCTAAATTGGATGATGATGGAAGTAAGTATATTAAAACTATTAGAGGTGTAGGATACCGCTATGTTGAGGAAGTGAAATAAAAATGAATAAAGCGTTATTTAAATATTTTGCGACAGTTTTAATTGTGACATTATTATTTTCCTCAAGTGTATCGATGGTTATTTTATCAGATCAAATGATGCAAACAACAAGAAAAGATATGTACTATACGGTAAAGCTTGTAGAAAATCAAATTGATTATCAAAAACCTTTAGATAATCAAGTAGAGAAACTTAATGATTTAGCTTATACAAAAGATACGCGTTTAACAATTATTGATAAAGAAGGAAATGTTTTAGCGGATAGTGATAAAGAGGGGATTCAAGAAAATCATAGTGGACGTAGTGAATTTAAAGAAGCTTTAAGTGATCAGTTTGGTTATGCGACACGTTATTCTTCAACAGTTAAAAAGAATATGATGTATGTGGCTTATTATCATCGTGGTTATGTAGTTCGTATTGCGATTCCTTATAATGGTATCTTTGATAATATAGGACCACTTTTAGAACCATTATTTATTAGTGCTGCTTTATCATTATGTGTTGCTTTAGCTCTTTCTTATCGTTTTTCTAGAACACTTACTAAACCATTAGAGGAAATTAGTGAAGAGGTTTCTAAAATCAATGATAATCGTTATTTAAGTTTTGATCATTATCAATATGATGAATTTAATGTTATTGCGACAAAACTTAAAGAACAAGCAGATACAATAAGAAAGACACTAAAAACTTTGAAAAATGAAAGATTAAAAATAAATAGTATTCTTGATAAAATGAATGAAGGGTTCATTTTATTAGATACAAATTATGAAATACTTATGGTCAATAAAAAAGCTAAACAACTTTTTAGTGATAAAATGGAAGTGAATCAACCTATCCAAGATTTTATCTTCGATCACCAAATTATAGATCAATTAGAAAATATTGGTGTAGAACCTAAAATTGTTACTCTAAAAAAAGATGAAGAAGTCTATGATTG
>UQVG01000339.1 GCA_900544435.1 uncultured Erysipelotrichaceae bacterium
TATCTCAATTCATCACTTTCCACATAATAAAACAAATCAACAAACAAAGTATTTAAACAAATATTATTAGAAATTATCACCAAAATTTATCTTTAATACAGCCTAAATAATAAATTTAATGTTTAATTTAAAATACAAATGCTATTTCATAATTTCTCGATAATACATTTCTAACTTTGAAATTGTTTTTACTATATCTTCTTTTGTTGTTTCTGGATGTAAAGAACAAATTCTTAATACTGTTTTCCCTTGAAGTTGTGTCGTAAATACTCCAGCATAACCACTATTTACAATTCTCATTGAAATTTCATGATTAATTTTATCTTTTTCCTCATTTGAATAATTTTCTGGAGAAAATCTAAAATTAACAATTCCCATATGTGAATGTGAAATAAATTCAATATCTTTGCATTTTTGTAATTGCTTTTCAGCAATATCAGCAATTTCAAAACCATGATCGATTGCATCACTTCCCATAACTTGTAAAGTAAGCCACAATTTCAAACCACGCGCTGGCCTTGTTAACTCCATAGACATATCCCAAGGATTAAAATATGTTTCATCCATTTCCAAATCTTGTAAATACTCTGGATGAACACTAAAACTTTTTAACATTTGTCGTTTTTCTTTTACCAAAACAATTCCACAAGCGTATGTTTGAAATAACCATTTATGACCATCCCAACTAATACTATCTGCTTTTTCTATACCTTTTAATAAATCCTTATGTTTTTTTGATAATAACACAGATGCTCCAAAAGCTCCATCTGCATGCATCCACATATGATATTTTTGACAAAGTTTTGATATTTTTTCAAAATCATCAATGCTTCCTGTATTTGTTGTTCCAGCACTTGCAATAATAACAAAAGGAATAAGACCATTTTCTTTATCTTTTTTTATCATTTCTTCAAGTTGATCTACATTCATACAAAAATTTTTGTCTGTTTCAATTTTACGGATACGACTATTACCAATACCAATAATTCTTAATCCCTTAGCAACAGAACTATGTGTTTGATTAGAAACATAAGCAACCCCTTTGTGCCATTGATCTTCTTTTAATATTGTATCTCTTGCAATCGTTAAAGCTGTCATATTGGCCATCGAACCACCCGAAACAAAAACACCACTCGCACTTTTTGGATAATTTGCTTGTTGACATAACCATTGAATAAGTTCATTTTCTATATGACAACCAGCTGGAAATGTTGTCCAACTTCCTGCGTGACGGTTATAAGCACTTGTCATGACATCTCCTAATAAAGAAAGTGTAGAAGAAGGTCCAGGGATAAATCCAAAATAGCGAGGATGATTGACATTATAACCATATTTATAAATAGATTCATTCATTTCTTTTGTTACTTCTTCTAGACTTCTCCCTCTTTTAGGAATTGTCATGGTTTTTACTTTTTTTAATTGTTGTTCATCAATATTTTCTACAACATTTTCGTTTTTTAAATTTTGACGAAATACAAAATAATCTTTAATAAAATCTTTAATTACTTTTTCTACTTCTTGATTAGATAAATCTGTTCTGTTTTCCATTTGTATTCTCCTTTTCTTACTTGATTTTTTACAAAATCATAGTAGCATTAGAACTGATATAAGTAAAATTCATATATTTTATACATACTTAAATTATTTTTATATCATAAGGAGAACATTATGGAACTTAGAAATCTCACTTCATTTTTAAAAATAGCAGAACTTAATAGTTTTTCTCATGCCGCCAAAAAATTGGGATACACACAATCTGCCATTACAATTCAAATGAAACAGTTAGAAAAAGAATTAGGCATCAAACTTTTTGATCGTTTAAGTAAAGGTGTTTCATTAACCAAAGAAGGAGAACTTTTCCGTTTTTACGCAAACGAAATTGTTCATCTTGCTAGTGAAGCAACAACAACCTTACAAACAGCATATGAAAACAAGAATCGTGATATAAGTGGTACGTTACGCATTGGAAGTATTGAATCTGTCTCAACAGCTTTATTACCCCAACTATTAGCCAAATTCCACAAACAATATCCGCATGTACATATCATTATTGATACTAAAGGACGTGATTTATTAATCAACGATATTTTAAATAATAATATCGATTTATTTTTCACTTTTGAAAACAAACGTCTTTTTAAAAGTATGACAGGAATTCATTTAAATACATCTCCTGTTGTTTTTGTATCACCATTCCATTATTTTTCAACTAAGCAATCTTTATCTTTAAAAGAAATTTGTCAACATGACTTTATCTTGACAGAAAAAGGAGAAAGCTATCGAGATGAATTAGACAAAATATTGACGTCTCAAAATATCATTCTTGATCCAATTATTGAATTAAGTAATACGGAAACAATTTTACACCTTATAGAAAATCATACTGGTTTATCTTTTGTTCCACTTTTTTCTGTAAATAAAGCACTTAAAAACAACCTACTTTCTTTAATCAAAGT
>UQVG01000340.1 GCA_900544435.1 uncultured Erysipelotrichaceae bacterium
TTCATATTATGAAAATTTAGTTTATTTTTCTAACATACTTAATGTTCTTTGATAATCTTGTGAAGGTTTTGTATTATATTCTAATAAATCAAATGAAGCTAAATAATTCATTTCTTCTTCATTTAATGTAAAATCAAATAAATTTAAATTATCTTTCATCCATTGTTTTTGCATTGGTCTTGTAATCACACTTATACCCTTTTGAACAAGATACTTCATCGCGATTTGTCTTGTTGTTTTATGATATTTTAAAGCTATTTCTTTTACTCTTTCATCTTCATAAATTGCTAATGTTTCTTCTTTACCAAAAACTTGATACCCTTGTAATAAAGTTCCTCTTTCTTTCATTACTTCATTCATCTGTTTTCTTTGGCATCTTAATGTGATTTTTATTTGATTGACAACAGGAACAACTTTATTAAAATGAATTAAATCTAAATATTGACTTTCTTGATAATTAGAAATACCAATACTTCTAATTAAACCTTCTTCATACATCTTTTCTAATTCTCGATAAGCATGATAAGTATTTCCATAAGGCCAATGAATGAAAACTAAATCTAAATAATCTGTTTGTAGCTTTTTCATTGATTCTAATAATGATTTTCTTACATCTTCTCCTTCAAAATTGGTAAACCATACTTTTGTCGTCAAAAAAATATCTTTTCTATCGATACCTGCTTTTTTTAAAGCATTTCCTACAACTTCTTCATTTCCATAGATTTGTGCACAATCAAATAAACGATAACCTTCTTCATAAGCTTCTTTTAATACTCTTGTACATTCTTCTTCATCAAAAATATTCATTGTACCAAATCCTAATAATGGCATCTTTAAACCATTATTTAATGTAATATATTCCATCTTATTCTCCTTTATTTTTTATCTTTGATTGATTACAATAGAATTGTAATATCCTCGAGTGACTCGAGGTCAAGGAGAAATTTATGTATACTTTAAAACAAGTGTGTCAAATGTTGAATTTATCAGAACATACCGTTCGTTATTATACAGATATCGGTGTGATAACTGTCCAAAGAGATCAAAATAATCGTCGTATCTTTGATGAACAAGCTATTGATTGGTTAAGAGGAACCTGTTATTTAAGGAGTTTAGGTATGTCCATTCAAGATATTAAAACCTTTCATGAACTATGCATGCAAGAGGGTGATGAAGCAATCAAACAAAGACTTGATATTCTTTTAAAACAAAAAGAAAACGCTGAAAAAGAATTAGAGATTGCTAAAAAACGTATCGAATTTTTAAATCATAAAATAGAAAAAGAAAAAAAGATTCTTCATCATCTACTTCCAGATGATAAGAATCCTAGTAAAAAGAAATATTCTAAAGAATGATATTTCTTTTTTTATTACCACGTCATTGCCATTTCAACCATTGATGGATCTTCTGGGTTTCCAATCATTGCTTGTTGATGGTCTAATGCTTTTAAATCATTCATTTCTTGTTCAGTAAGTTTAAAATCAAAAATATTGATATTTTCTTGAATTCTATCTTCATGAATAGATTTAGGAATCACAATAACCCCATTTTGAACATTATATCTTAATAAGATTTGTGCAGGTGTTTTATGATATTTTTGAGATAATTCAACTACTTTTTCTTCTTGAAACATTTCATTTGCTTTACCTTGTCCTAAAGGAGCATAAGCCATATGAGCGACATCATATTTATCTTCCCATTCATGATGTTTATGTCTTTGACAATATAAATGTGTTTCTATTTGATTAATAGCTGGTTTTACTTTATTAAATGAAATTAAATCAACTAATTGATCAGGTTCAAAATTAGAAACACCAATCGCTTTAATAAGACCTTCTTCATAAAGTTTTTCTAATTCTTTCCATGCTTGATAATAATTTCCAAAAGGCCAATGCAATAAAACCATATCTAAATAATCTACTTGTAAGTTCTTTAAAGAATTTAAAACCGTTTCTCTTGTATTTTCATAAGATTTAAAATTCACTTTTGTAACAATAAACAATTCTTTTCTATCAATACCACTTAATTGAATACCTTTCCCTACTTCTTTTTCATTACCATAAGCTTCAGCTGTATCAATTAAACGATATCCTGCTTTAATTGCCTGACAAACAGATTTTTCACATTCATCTCCATTATTTAGAAATGTACCAAAACCAACCATCGGCATTTTTATACCATTATTTAATGCTTTATATTCCATCTCTTTTACCTCCGTTACTTTTCTATCATTATAGAAAGTTCGAGTAACTCGAGGTCAATAGTTTTTTATAATTGCGTTCCACTATGGATTGATTTGGAACGATTTGGAACGATTTGGAACGATTTGGAACGATTTTATTATAAGAAAATCTATTTCTTATTTAATTTATATATCGTAGCTCGCGCCTTCCCCTCCATTATTAATATACCCTTTTCTCTCATTT
>UQVG01000341.1 GCA_900544435.1 uncultured Erysipelotrichaceae bacterium
TTAAATTATCCGTAGTTCTTTCTAATTTTCTAATAGCTTCTATTTTTCGCTTTTTATATTTTGAAACACCCGCTGCTTCTTCAAAAATCGCACGTCTTTCCTCTGGTCTACTATCAGCAAAATTAGAGATATTCCCTTGAGAAATAATAGAAAGTGAATCTCTTCCAAGTCCTGTATCAAGAAGTAAATCAGTAATATCTTTTAAACGACATTGTTGTCTATTTAAAAGATACTCTGCTTCATTTCCCTGTCTATAAAGACGTCTTGTGATTTCAACCTCATTATAATCATAATTAAGTGTACCATCGCTATTATCAAAGACAAGGGTTACTTCTGCTAGATTTTGTGCTTTTCGATCTTGAGACCCAGCAAAAATGACATCTGCCATATTGCTACCACGTAAAGATTTTACAGATTGTTCACCTAATACCCATCTTACGGCATCAGAAATATTAGATTTACCACAACCATTCGGTCCAACAATTCCTGTTATTCCAGGTTGAAATTCTATATTTACTTTATCTGCAAACGATTTGAATCCATGTAATTCTATTTTCTTTAAATACATAGATACTCCTTTCTAGTTTATTTGAAAATGATCTTACCATTTTCAAAAGAATCTATAATTGCAAGTGACTCAACCCTATAACCTAAATCCACTAACTTTTGATGTCCTTTTTGGAATCCTTTTTCAATAATAATTCCACATCCTACGATATGTGCTTTTGCTTGATTGCACATATCAATTAATCCTAACATAGCATTCCCATCAGCTAAAAAATCATCTACAAGAATTACATTTTCATTTTCATTCAAATATTTCTTTTTAACACAAGCAATGTATCTTGTTCCTTTTGTATATGAATAAACTTCACTCGTATATAATTCATCATTAACAGTTTTAGAAGTTCCCTTTTTAGCGAAAACGACTGGAATATCATTTAATTCATAACTAAGTGCAAGTCCAAGCGCAATTCCAGATGCTTCAATTGTTAAGATTTTATCAATTTTTTCACCAGCAAATCTTCTTTTGATTTCTTTAGCAATTGATCTATAAGTTTTTGGATCAATTTGATGATTAATGAAACTGTCCACCTTTAAAATATCTGGTTCAATAATTTCTCCATCACTTAAAATTTTTTCTTTTAATTCTAACATACTAATCCCCTTACCTTTTCAATCTTTCAATCAATTTTTGTTTTTCAATTGGCAATTTTACAATAAAATTCGTTCCCACATCAACCTGTGATAAAATATCAATCTTACCATGATGTAAATCAACAATAGATTTTACAATTGCTAGCCCAAGACCGTTACCTTCAACATTTCTAGCTTTATCTTCTCGATAAAATCTTTCAAAAATATGTGAAACAACTTCTTTCGACATGCCAATTCCTGTATCCTCAATAGACACTTCTATATCTTTGGAACTTTTTTTCATTGTTATTGTAATTAAACCACCTTCATTTGTATACTTTATAGCATTTGAAATAATGTTAGTCCAAACCTGTTCTAAACGTTGTTCATCCCCATCTATAAATATATCTTTTTTAGGTGTTTCAAAAACAATTTCTATATTTTTTTCTGTTGCTTGATTTTCTTGAGTAGAAATAACTCGATTCATTTGATTGACTAATGAGTAATTACTTATTTCTAATTCAATTTCTTCTCTATCAAGCAAGGTCAATTGTAACATATTTTTTGCTAAAGAAGATAATCTTTTACTATTATATAAAATAATATTAGCATATTTTACTCTTTGTTCTTTTGGTAAATCCTCTTCTTTTAAAATATTAGCAAAACCTTGAATAGATGTTAGTGGTGTTTGAAATTCATGGGAAATATCAGAAATAAATTTTTGTCTTGTTTCATCCTGCTTAGCAAGTTGCCTAGCCATTTGGTTAAAGCCTTGATTTAATTTAGAAATTTCATCTTGTCCCACATTATCAACACGTACATTATAATTACCATTACTAAGCTCCTTAATAGCAGTTGTAAGACGTGTTAATGGTTTAACAATAATATCTGCAATTACTAAAAAAACAATGCTACCTGTTAAAAAAACACATCCTAAAATCAAGATTGCCGAATTAGCAATGGCACTTTTTTGACCACTTGTATCCTTTTGTACATAGATATAGTACTCTTGACCATTGATCATATTTTTTGTCCCATATGCTAATACTTCATTATGATGTTTAAATGTTAACTCTTTATTTGTACTTTCAAACATTTCCACCATTTGTTCAGGGGTTGGGTTATATTTCTTATTTCCATAAGCAATATAACCATCATTAATAGAATAACATGTAATGGCCATTTCACTACTTCTTGCATATAAATCAATAATATCGTCTCTATTTTCAATATTAATATTTGAAATCACTTTAGAAACATAATCATTTGTTGTAATTAAATCCT
>UQVG01000342.1 GCA_900544435.1 uncultured Erysipelotrichaceae bacterium
TAACATAAATAGAACTGTCTTTTGTACAATGCCACCTTAACTTAATGACATTGGCTTGTTATTAGTCTTTTTTATTATTTAATATTTTCAACAATATGTCTTGCGACTAAAATACCATTTGCACCAGCTTGAGCAAGTCCTCTTGTAAGACCAGCACCATCACCAGCAACATATAAATCAGCAATTTCAGATTCAAAACCTTCTCCTACTTTTGGTCTTGCTGAATAGAATTTTGCTTCTACACCATATAATAAAGTATGTTCATTCGCAATTCCTGGTGTAACATTATCTAATGCTTCAATCATTTCAATAATTGATTTCATTGTATTGTATGGTAACACAAGTCCTAAATCTCCAGGTACTGCTTCTGGTAAAGTAGGATCTGTATATCCTTCTTTTAATCTCTTATATGTTGTTCTTCTTCCACGTTTAATATCTCCATATCTTTGAACAATAACTGAACCATTTGATAATTTATTCGCTAATCTTGAAATTTCATGAGCAAATTCATTTGGTTCATTGAAAGGTTCACTAAATGTATGAGATACAAGTAAAGCAAAGTTTGTATTTTTACTTCCAAGTTTTGGATCATGATAAGCATGACCATTAGCAAGCATTGTTCCACTATGATTTTCAATAACAACATGACCACTAGGATTTGAACAGAAAGTTCTTACTTTTGTTCCTACTGAAGTATTGTAAACAAATTTACCTTCATATAAGTTCTTATTAATTTCTTCCATAACAATATTGCTTGTTTCTACACGAACACCAATATCTACTTGGTTATTATAAAGTTTTAATCCTTGATTTGATAAAACTTTTGTAAGCCATGCCGAACCATCTCTACCAGGCGCTAAAACAACTTTTTTAGCATGAATTGTTCTTCCATCTTCTAAAACAATTCCAGTTGCGTGATGATCTTCAACAATAATATCTTGAACAGCTGTTTTGAATTGTAAATCCATATGTTGTTTTAATTCATTAGACATTTCTGTCATAATTCTTAAGTTTTCTTCTGTTCCTAAATGTCTTACTTTTGCTCTTAAAAGTTTTAATCCCACAGCATATCCACGGTGTTCAATTTCTTTTACTTTATCTGTTGTTGGATCTGTAATTTCTTTAGTAGCTCCATGTTTTAAATAAAGGTTGTCTACATAATGAATGACATCTTCTACCTCATCATTACTTAAGTAATCAGTTAACCAACCACCGAATTCACTCGTAATATTAAATTTACCATCAGAGTAAGCACCCGCTCCTCCAAAACCATCAGTAATAGAACACGCTGGGATACATCCAGGTTCACGATCTTTATGAACTGGACATTGTTTGATCTTTTTATCTTTAATAGGACAATGTCTATTCATAACGTCATGTCCTTTATCTATAAGTAATACTTCTAATTCAGGATTTTTTAAATATAATTCGTAACATGTCATAATTCCTGCTGGACCTGCACCAACAACGATTACATCATAATTTTCTTTCACTTTTTTCTCCTTCAATTTCCAAAAATATCCAAACCTTTCACATTATAGACGACTCTTTCTTATATCGCAAGTATTTACATGTTTTTTTATTTTACAAAATGTTTTTATAATTGATGAAAGATGGGTTTCATTTTTTCAAATGTACAATAAGATTCAAAGCCTAACTCTTTTAATAATTCTTTTGCTTCATCAATATAAGCTCCTAAATGTTCTATCTTATGACTATCACTACCAATCGTAATAATCTTTCCACCTAATTCTTTATAAAGCTTTAAAATATCTCTCGAAGGTGTTGAATCCTTTAAACCATATCGATGACTTGAAGTATTGATTTCAATACCTTTACCATCTTGAATCACAGTTTTTAATATTTCTGTAATTATTGATTTTACTTTTTCAAAAGGATAATTGCCAATTTCATCATAACGTGTCATCAAATCCAAATGACCTAACACACTATAATTTTTATACTTTTTAATCACATTCAACATTTCTTGATAATAACCTTCCATATATTCTTGTTGTGATTTTCCTTTTTGATAATCTTGTGTCCAAAATTCTTGATTATTAACTTGATGTATAGATAGAATAATAAAATCAAAATCATATCGTTCATAAAGTTTTTGATAACGTGGTATTGTATGAACTTGAACACCAAATTCCATGCCTTGTCTAATTATAATTTCAGGATATTTTTTTCTTAAACTTTCTATTTCTTTAAAATACTTTGGATAATCTACATTGACTTGTGGTTGTCCATAAAGATATTCTACTGGACCTTCATCCCAATCCTTTTTGATTCCATAATCCACATGATCAGTAAAACAAATTTCATCCATTCCTTTTGTTATTGCATCTTTAATAACATCTTCCATTAAATATGTACTATCATCACTATAATAAGTATGTACATGATAATCACTATA
>UQVG01000343.1 GCA_900544435.1 uncultured Erysipelotrichaceae bacterium
TTCTTCACTTAATCCTAATTTTTCAAATTTATTCATTCATTTTCTCCTCAAGTTTTTCGAGTATAACACAATTTATTTTAAAATGCAAAAAAAGAATGCATTAACATACATTCTTTAAATTACCCATTAAAAATCCTTGAATATTTTCAATAACTAAATCAAATAAACGATTTCTTGCTTCTACAGTGGCCCATGCGATATGTGGTGTCATTAAAAGCTTTGAAGCATCATTAATTTGAAATAATGGACTTTCTTTTGCAAGAGGTTCACTTTCAAAAACATCTAACCCTGCACCAGCAATTTCATTATTTTGTAGTGCTTCAACAAGTGCTTTTTCATCAACAATGCCCCCACGGCCAACATTGATTAAAATAGCATTTTCTTTCATAAGTTTGAATGATTTCTCATGAATAAGCCCCTTTGTTTGTTCATTCAAAGGACAATGAATAGAAATAATATCACTTGTTTTTAACAATGTTTCTAAATCAACTGATGTATAATCTTGTTGCGTATTCTTTCCACTTGTTGAATAGTATTGAACTTGACATCCAAATGCATTTGCTATTTTAGCAACTGTACGTCCAATATTTCCCATACCAATAATTCCCCATGTTTTTTCATTCAATTCATAAAAATGAGGTCCGATATGACTAAACATACCACTTTCACTATATTTTCCACTTTGTATATATTCATGATAATAGCTGTTTTTATGTAATAAGTCTAGTGCTAAGGCAAAAGTATGTTGTGCAACACTTAAAGAAGAATAACCTGCTACATTACACACAGTAATACCACGACGATGACAATAATCTAAATCAACGTTATTAACTCCAGTTGCTGTGATACAAATCAATTTAACTTTAGCAGCATATTGTAAAACATCTCCTGTAAGCAAACATTTATTTGTAATAATTATATCTGCATCTTGAATACGTTCAATCACTTCTTCTGAATTACTTTGTTTGTAAGTTGTTACTTGCCCAAATTGATTTAATTTTGATAAATCAATATCATCACCTAAACAAATGCTATCTAAAAAAACGATACTAAAGGTCTTTTTTTTTAAGATATTTAAAATATCGTCATAAGTTTTTCCTGAAAAATATTGTCCTAAGCGAATTGCTTCATTAATATCTAAAATAGAACTTTCATGTAAAATACCTTTCATTTCATTATCTTCAAATTCAAAGCTTAAATATTTATTTAAAAGACAAATTCCTAAAGCTCTTGATGTCATTTCCTTATCTTTTTCAATATCTTCTAAAATATTTTGAATAAAAGTTGCATCTTCTTGAATACATTTAGAAAGTGCATCTTCTACTTCAATTCCTTCAAATAAATGATTTCTAAAACCATCATGATAAAGAAGAGGTAATACAACATCATAAACATTCATTGGAACATGTCCATAACCTTTCGTAAAATTATATAGGATAGCAAGTCCTAAATTTTCATCTTTCATTTTATCAACTAATTTCATTTTCATCCTCCATAAATAATTTTATTTTCACACGATGCCTTTCTTGCTTCGTAAGATCATCATAGAATACAAAACAATACTTAAACCTTTGTTCATTTCTATTATATTTTAATAAATTATAACTTAAATAACGACTTTTTCTTTCTTTAGTACCCCCACCACAAGAAGAACCGCCAGCCATAATATAGCTATTTTCTTTTTTTACAACACATGGAATATGTTTATGTCCATGAAAAATATAACGTACATGATGTTTTTCTAACCAATACATGACATCTTGTGCATCTACAAGTGCTTTGGTCGAATCAGCAATTTTCCCCATAAACAATTTTTCATTCCATTTTGTCTTTAAAAAGTCATCTTTTCTAAGCGGCATTAAATGATGATGCATCATTGCAATCAATGTATAATCCTCTAAATGTTCAATCGATAAAAGTTCATCTTCAATTTCTTGTAAAAGCCTTTGACCTACCATACCACGTGCAAGATTTCCTTGAGAAGTTGAATCGATTTTAATTACAATCATTTTAACATCAGGATATACTTTAATATTTTCTCCTAATAAGTAAGCAACCACTTTTGTTTTCTGCCTTTTCAAAATGTTTAAGCCATAAACAATCACATCATGATTTCCTAAAACAAATGTTACATCACTATGGTACATCCTTCTTAAACGATTCATAAAATGAGATGCTGCATACATATTTTTACGATTAGGAGAATTCATCAAATCTCCAGTAATCAAAATTTTAAGTTGGTGATCATGAGGAAGCATATGATAAAGTTCATCTAAGCTGTCTTGTAATACAATAAGACCACTATCTGTTTTTTTTGTACCTAAATGAAGATCACTTAATTGAATAAAATACTGATCTTCATTTGTTGGACATTTCCTTTCAAAAATTTTATCTTCCTCTATTAATCTAAAGC
>UQVG01000344.1 GCA_900544435.1 uncultured Erysipelotrichaceae bacterium
TGTAAATAAAAAACAAAAACCAATGTAAGCCTTTAACAACAAAAAAAGTCACGTTATGATAATCGTGTCAAAATTAATTAAGGGGAGGAAAAAAATTATGGACAAAATGGCAGATGTCTTAGGTCGTGCTGGTGCATGGTGCGGTCAAAACAAATATTTATCTGCAATCAAAAATGCGTTCCAAAACTTCATGCCTTTAACAATCGCTGGGGCAATTGGGGTTTTATGGTGTAACGTATTAGTTAACGACCAAACAGGTTTAGGTATCTTCTTCAAACCAATCATGGCTTTAGATTTCTTAAACCCTGCATTCCAAGCCGTTAACTTCTGTACAATCAGCTGTATCACAGTTGGTATCACTCTTGGTATCGCCCAAGAAATCGGTGTTTGGAACATGGGAGCTGAAAAAGCTGGTTATATCCCAGGTTTAGTAGGTTTAGCTGCATGGTTATCAGTTACAAACACTTCTCATTTAGTAGAAGGAGCTAAAGATCCTTTCACAGGAATCGCTGCAAATGAATTAGGAGCAACTGGTTTATTCACTGGTATGATCATTGGTGTATTAGCTGTTGAATTATTCTGCTTCTTCGAAAAACAAGATGCATTAAAAATTAAAATGCCAGAACAAGTTCCACCTGGAGTTGCTCGTGCATTCGAAGTTTTAGTACCAGCTACATTAACATTAATCGTAACTGCTTGTATCGGATCTGCATGTTACAATTTAACTGGTTTATATTTAAATGATGTCATCAAAAACAGTATCCAAGGTCCTTTAGGAGCTGTAGGTGCTACTATTCCTGGTGTAATCATTATCTACTTAGTAATCATGTTATTCTGGTTAGTAGGTATTCATGGTAACAACATGTTATCTGCAGTAAAAGAAGCATTATTTACACCATTAGCACTTGAAAACGTTGAAAAATTCAACAAAGGTGAAAAACCAACAAACATCATCAATATGTATTTCTTACAAATGTGTGGTGAATTTGGTGGTTCAGGTGTAACTATCGGTTTAGTAATTGCCATCATGATTTTTGGTAAACGTGAAGATAACAAAGCAATCGCCTCATTATCATTAGTTCCAGGTTTATTCAATATCAATGAAACAGTTACATTCGGTATTCCAATGGTATTAAACCCAATCTTAGGTATTCCATTTGTATTCGCACCAATCGTTACAATTCTTGTTGGTTATGTATTAACAGTTATCGGATTCTGTCCAGTTGCTTGTTTAACAGTACCTTGGACAACTCCACCACTTGTATTTGGTTTCTTAGCAACAGGTGCAAGCCCAATGGGTGCAGTAACTCAAGCAATTTTAATTGTTGTATCAACAGTCATCTACACACCATTCTTAATTGCTTACGAAAAATACCAAAACAAACAAGCTGCAGAAGCTTAATAATGAAATTGACAAGGATACGTTGTATCCTTGTCTTTCATTGTATATAAAGGTACAATGAATTTAGAGGTGAGAATATGAGTTTATTATCAACGTTAGAATATCAAAGTGGATTTAGTGATTTGGAAAAGAAAATAGCAAATTATTTAATTGAACATAAAGAAGATGTAATTCATATGAATCTTAAAGAATTAGCTGAGGCAACTTATACTTCCACAGCAACAATTAGTCGTTTTTGTAAAAAAGTAGGAGAAAAGAACTTTAATGATTTTCGTGTACATTTTGCTGAAGTGACACAATATCAATCGTTTGCAACTGTTAATTTTAATAGACCTTTTTTACCAGATAGTTCATATGAAATAATTCAAAATAATATCAGTGATATTTATAAACAAACAATAGATGGTACAAATCAAGTTTTAGATATGAATGAATTAAAAAAAGCAGTAGATTATATTGAAAAAACACAAATCATTGATATTTTTGGATTTGGGGATTCATTTTTAACAGCACAGATGTTTGAACATAAAATGACATATGTAAATAAAATCGTTAATTTAAAACATATTCCAACAGAACAAAACCAACAAGCACTCTATACAAATAAAGATACTGTCGCAATTGTCATTTCATATTCAGGTGAAACAAATGAAATAAAACCTATTGTTGATCGTATTAAAAAAAATGGTGGTGTAATCATTGCGATTACTTCTTTGAATAATAGTTATTTAAGAAAAAATGCAAATATTTGTTTAACAATGTGTTCAAAAGAAAATATTATTAATAAAATAGGTGTTTATTCTTCTAAAATTAGTAGTGATTATATTATTGATTTAATTTATTCTATGATATTTCAAAAACATTATCAGGATTTAATAATTGATAAAGTTTCAATGGGAATCAATGGGATTTACGAAGAAATGAATCGACACATGAAAAAGGGAAAGGAGAATAGAAATGGGACATATTTTATGGGTAGAACCAGTATTTAAAGAAATGATTTGGGGAGG
>UQVG01000345.1 GCA_900544435.1 uncultured Erysipelotrichaceae bacterium
TGTTGCTTATGTTAAAGATGAAGATGAAAAAGAAGTTACTATGAATGATGCTGTATCTTCTGTAGAAAACAACAACAGAAGAGGGCCAAGAAATAAAGCTGGTAGACCAGCTCAAAGAAGAGAAGCTAAACCAACTCAAGAATAATCTCAAGGCTGGAAATCATAAATATGTTGTGATGGGAAAGCAAAGCTTTCCCTTTTTAATAAAATAAAATTCATGGAGGAAAAGAAAATGGCAATTAGTGCAAAATTAGTAAAAGAATTACGTGAAAAAACTGGTGCTGGAATGATGGACTGTAAAAAAGCATTAGAAGCATGTGATGGTGACATCGAAGCATCATTCGACTGGTTAAGAGAAAAAGGAATCGCAAAATCTGCTAAAAAAGCTGATAGAATCGCTGCTGAAGGTTTATCTGCTTTTGCTATCAATGGAAATGTAGCAGCTATGGTTGAAGTTAACTCTGAAACTGACTTCGTAGCAAAAAATGCTGAATTCATTGCATTAGTAAATACAGTATGTGAAGCAGTTGCTGCAAATAACCCTGCTGATTTAGAAGCTGCTAAAGCAATTGAAGTTGATGGAAAAACTATTGAAACTACAATTGCAGAAGCTTCTGGTAAAATCGGTGAAAAATTATCTTTAAGAAGAATTAAAACTTTCACAAAAACTGATGATGAAGTATTTGGTGCTTATTCACACATGGGTGGAAAAATGGTATCAATCGTTAAATTAGCTGATGGTGATGAAGAAAAAGCAAGAGACATCGCTATGCATGTTGCTGCTATTAATCCAAAATATATTTCACAAGATGAAATCCCACAAGTTGAAAAAGATAGAGAAGATGCAGTACAAACTGAAATCATGGCTAATGATCCAAAATTAGCTAACAAACCTGAAAAAGTATTAGAAGGTATTAAACGTGGTAAATTAAATAAAGTATTCTCTGAATGGTGCTTATTAGATCAAGAATTTATTAAAACACCTAAAGAATCAGTTGCTAAATATTTAGGAAAAGCTAAAGTATTAGAAATGGCTCGTTTCCAAGTTGGTGAAGGTATCGAAAAGAAAGAAGAAAACTTCGCTGAAGAAGTAGCTGCTCAAATGAAACAATAATTTTAAGGACACTATGAGTGTGTCCTTTTTTTAAAAAAGGAGAACATTTTATGAAATATAAAAGAGTTTTATTAAAGCTTAGTGGTGAAGCTTTAGCAGGTGATGATCATTTTGGAATCAATGCTAATACTGTAGCCGATATTGCAAGACAAATCAAAGAAGCTAAAGATTTAGGTGTTGAAATCGCTATTGTTTGTGGCGGTGGAAATATTTGGCGTGGTGTTACTGGTGCGCAAATGGGTATGGAACGTTCTTCTGCTGATTATATGGGAATGTTAGCAACAGTTATGAATGGATTAGCTGTTCAAAATGCCTTAGAACAATTAGGAGTGCAAACACGTTTGTTATCAGCTATTGAAATGAGACAAGTTGCGGAACCTTATATTAGAAGACGTGCTGTTAGACATTTAGAAAAGGGTAGAATTGTAATTTTTGGTGCTGGAACTGGTAGTCCATATTTTACAACTGATACTACTGCTGCTTTAAGAGCTGCTGAAATTAATGCTGATGTAATTTTAATGGCAAAAAATGGTGTAGACGGTGTATATTCTGCTGATCCTAAATTAGATGAATCTGCTGTAAAATTTGATGAAATCTCTTATAGTGATGTTTTAGCAAAAGATTTGAAAGTTATGGATCAAACTGCTATTACATTATGTAAAGATAATGATATTGATTTATGTGTATTTAATATGCAAGAAGATGGTAATATTGCCAAAGCTTGTGATGGACAAAAAATAGGAACAACTATCTCTGGAGGAAAATAATATGATAAATATGATCTTAGATGATGCAAGTGATAGAATGCAAAAAGCAATCGAAGCATACCAAAGAGATTTAGCAACAGTTAGAACTGGAAGAGCTACTCCAGCAATGTTAGATCGTGTAATGGTAAATTATTATGGTTCACCAACACCTATAAATCAAATGGCTGGTGTTTCTGTTGTTGAAGGAAGACAATTAGTTATTAAACCATATGATAAATCTGCTTTAAAAGATATTGAACATGGTATTTATGAAGCTGATTTAGGCTTAACTCCTCAAAATGATGGAGAAATCATTCGTATTACTGTACCAGCATTAACTGAAGAAAGACGTAAAGAATATGCTAAAAACGTATGGAAATTTGCTGAACATGCTAAGGTTGCAGTAAGAAATATTCGTCGTGATGCTAATGATGAAATAAAAAAATGCGATGGTAGTGAAGATGAGATTAAAGATGGTCAAAATCGTGTTCAAAAATTAACTGATAAATTTGTTAAAGAAATTGATGAAATTGGAAAAGTTAAAGA
>UQVG01000346.1 GCA_900544435.1 uncultured Erysipelotrichaceae bacterium
AGGCTTTTTATTTACACTTTTTATTTAAACATATCCAGCTTTGAGATATTTTTTGTGGTATAAAATTTATAATTAAAAATTATATTCTAACTGCTAAGTCATTTGCTTGCCAAATAGCATGTTTTAAATTTGCTACTTTATCAGCATCACCTATGATATGTACATTATTCTTTTTCTCAAATGATTTTTCATTAACATATCCTATCGATGTTACAATCGTATCACAATTCAATTGTTTTTTGTGTCCGTTGTTATTTTCTATAAAAACAGCATCCGGTAAAATAGCAATAGTTTTAGCTAATGTATAAATTGGTACATTATAAAATTTAAATGCATCTCTTAAAAAACTTGTATTAGCCATACATGAACCAGGTACTTTTAAAATATCATCTGCCATTTCTATAATAAATGGATGTTTCCCTTGTAATGCAAGTTCATAAGCAATTTCACAACCAGTAAGTCCACCACCTATGATAGCAACTTGATTATTACATGGCATGTTGTTCGCTAAGAAATCAACAGCATTTATCGCATATTCATTACCTGGAACATTAAGTTTCCTTGTACTACTAGCCCCTGTAGCTATAACATATCCATCATAATTTAATTCTTTTAATTCTTTGATTTCAGTATCATAATGCACTTCAATATTATTTTTTTCAATCATTTCTATATAAAATTGAAGTAAATCTCGATCTTTTTCTTTAAAAGAAAAACTTGCTGCTTCATTAAAGACACCACCTAGACGATTTGTTTTTTCATAAATACAAATTGTATGTCCTCTTTTTTTAGCTTGTAAAGCAAATTCCATACCGGCAATTCCACCACCAATAACAGCAATTCTTTTTGGATTATTTGTCACCTTTACAGCATATTTCTTTTCATTTCTTGTATATGGATTAAGCGCACAAACCCCTGTTGGCTGTTTTAAATCAGCTACAGTACCAGAATCTTTCCACATACCAATAGGCATACAACCCACATGACAAGAAATACATGGTCTAATCTCAGAATATCTTTCTTCTTTGATCTTTGTCAAATAGAGTTCATCTGCTAAAAATTGTCTTGCAAGTCCAATACCGTCAATTTTATTTTCATTAATTGCTTTTGATGCTTCATCAATTTGCATACGTCCAGCACAAATAACAGGTTTTGTTGTATATTTTTTTATTTCTATGCTATCTTCTAAGTTACAATTTAATGGCATATAAACTGGTGGATGTGCCCAATACCAAGAATCATAAGTTCCATTATCAACATCAAAGCCATCATACCCTGCTTCTTCTAATAACCTAATTGCCTGTTTAGATTCTTCCATCGATCTTCCTATCTCTTTAGAAATATGATCTTGAGGAATAATTCCTTCATTAAAATTTTTCACTTTTGATGTCACAGAATATCTTAAAATAACTGGATAGTCCCATCCACATTTAGCTTTGATTGCACGTACGATTTCACATGCAAATCGGTATCTATTTGTCAAAGAACCACCGTATTTATCCATTCTATGATTTGTATAAGGCATTGTAAATTGATCTAATAAATAACCCTCGTGGACCGCATGAATTTCTATACCATCTACACCATTTTGTTTACATAAATAAGCTGTTTCTGCCATTCCTTGAATGCATTCATTAATTTCCTTTTCACTCATTTGTTTAGTTTTCCATTCAGGTTTCCAAACGTTTGGTAACCCTGCATCCGCACTGACATTGGATTTTCCTAATTTCATAAATAAATTAGCAAACTTATACTTTTTCCATAATTCATTAGGCATTAATGAATTTCTTCCTAACCCAACTGATAATTGAAAAAAAACTTTTGAACCATATCCATGAATTTCTTCCATGACCTCTTTTACACCTTTAAAAGCTTCAGGGTGTTTCCAAATAGGTTTATGCCCCATCATTGAATAAAGAGGAACAGCCCCTGGAATAATCAAACCAACTCCATCTTTTGCCCTTTCAATCAATAAATCGTGTGTTTCTTCTTCATAGCCTTTATTTGTGAGCCATCCAATCATTGTTGTACCTTCCATTGGACACATAATAAAACGATTTTTAATTTCACATGTTCCAATTTTCATTGGTGAAAACAACTTTTCATATTCTTTCTTCATCCTCTTCCTCCTATTTAACCAACATGTGTTTGTTTTCTTTCAAGTTTATTATATAATTTGTTTATAAATAGACACAAACATCAAATAAACTAAGAACTGTAGGATATCCAACAGTTTACAACCTATTTGTTGGAAAGGACATTTTATGAAAGATAAACGTATCGAAAAAACTTTAAAAAATATTGAAAATTCTTTTTTAGATTTATTAGAAACTAAAAAATTCCAAAATATTACGGTTACTGATATTTGTAAAAAAGCAAACATTAATCGTTGTACATTTTATGCT
>UQVG01000347.1 GCA_900544435.1 uncultured Erysipelotrichaceae bacterium
TCTGATTGATATTTCTTCTGATTGAATTTATGTCATATTAACTTAATGACATTGGGAATCATTCCTCTTTTAAGATATTGCTACAGTTAAACTATCACCACTATGAATAATCGTATTTTCACCTATACTTTGTGCAGTTACATGACCATTTGTACCATCAAGTGTTAATTGAATACCAGCAAGTGATGCATAAGTTTGTACTTCTTTTTTAGACCATCCAACTAAATTAGGAAGTGTTATATCTTTGCCCTCTGTTTTAATAAAAATCTTATCTCCACTAGTAACTTTACTTTTAGCAAGTGGATATTGTTCAATCACAGAACTTCCATTACCAATAACTTGAACATTAAATGATTTTGATTCTAATTTAGATTTTACATAATTAACAGATTGATTTGTATATGAGTCCAATGTATAACTTTGATCAAGGGCATTTGTATTTTTTACATTATATCTATTAACAATTTGAATTGCTTCATTCATTGTTTGTTTAACAATATTTGGCATATATTGTGCATAAGAATCCCCTGATTTAAAAGTTAAAAACATGACAACTTGCGGATCATCATATGGGGCAATTCCGACAAAAGAATGCATATATAAAGATGTACTATAACCACCATTTTCAACAACTTGTCCAGTACCAGTTTTACCAATCATACGAACACCATTATCTAAACGATAAGTTTTACCTGTTCCTTGTTCATCTTCTATGACACCTAACATTAAATCTTTTACTTGATTGATTGTATTTGTTGAAAAGATTTGTTTTGAATACTTTGGAGTAGCTTGATAAACAACTTTATTTGTTTGAGGATCTACAATTTTATCTACAACATGAGGTTGAACTGTTTTTCCATCATTTCCAAAAACACTATATGCTTTTAACAATTGATAAGGTGTTACTGTCGATCCTTGTCCAAAGCCTGTTGTTAAATATTCTAGTCTTCCAGCATTTTTTCTTGTATAAGCATTAATTGATGCAGAACATGTAAGTCCATCCATTGTATCACTTTGGAAAAAGCCTAAATCATTCAATTTTTCCGTTAAAACATCTTTTGTTACATAGCCCTTATCTAACAAATTACAAATAGCCACATTACTTGAATGATATAAACCTTGATCATATGTAATCGTTCCCCAACCTTGACCACCATTATGATCTTTAATAGTTGTTACAAGTTTATTTCCATAATAAACATTATAACTTCCTGAATTATAATAAGCATTATGATCATACTTACCTTCTTCAATTGAATCAGCATAAATAAATGGTTTAAAGACTGAACCACATTCAATTGTTCCTTCTAAAAAATAATTATTAAACGTTGAAATATTTCTTTCATTAGGATTAAACGATGGATACGTTGACATCGCTAAAATTTTACCTGTTTTTATTTCCATCACGCCAGCAGTAACAACTTCTGCACCACTTTCACTATAAGCTTTAGACATCATATAATCTAAATTTCTTTGTAGATTACTATCAATCGTTAAATAAATATCATTACCATCTGTTGGATCTTTTTCTCTTAAAGTACCATCTACTAAAGCATAACCATTAGCATCTGTTTGATAAACCTTATAACCATTTTTACCTTTTAATTGCTTATCATAAGATAACTCTAAGCCCATTTCTCCAACCATTTTTTTAACACTTTGATCATTATAACTCTTAGCATACCCTACAACATAACTACAAAAATCCCCTAAAGGATAATATCTAGAATTAGACTCCACAAATTCAATTCCTGTTAGTTTACAGTCTTCTATTTGTTTTTTCGTAGCTGCTGAAAGATTATTTCCTTTTGTTCCTAGTTCTATTTGATAACGTCCTTCATCTTTAGCCTTTTGTAATTTTTGAGTCAATTCATTAACATCCATTCCTAAAATAGGTCCAATTTGACTCGCTGTTTTATTAATATCTTTAACATATGCAGCTTTTTTACCATAACCCGTTCTTTGAGATGAAAGCACTAAAACAATTTTATACTTTTTGACATTTACAGCAACTTTTTCATGATCACTTGTGTAAATTTGCCCTCTTTGAGCATATTCAACAACTTCTTTTTTACTTCTATTTTTTGCAAAAGAGGCAATGTTTTCTCCACTGATCAAGTGTTTACCCGTTGCCCCTAAATATAAAATATTAACAACCAAAGAAAAAATAATCACTGCAAAAATAATGCCCGTTACTTTTGCACTTGTGTATTTCTTCATTATTGTTGAGCTCCTGTTGTAGATGCTGTTGCATCATTTTGATAAGTATATCCTTTAGAAGTTGCTACTTCAGCAACACGATTAAATGAAACTAATTCTTGTTTTTGCATTTGTAAGCTATCTACATCTGATTCGAGTGTATCAATTTCACTTTGTAATTTTTGAATAGTTCTATTATATGA
>UQVG01000348.1 GCA_900544435.1 uncultured Erysipelotrichaceae bacterium
GTGAGAATAACGGAGTTAAATCAAAAGATGTGTCAGATGGTTAATTAAGAAAAATTTAAACTTATATTTTTTAAAAACCAACCTTCTAAAGCTTTATTTTCTAATAATTCAATAAATTGATCTTCATTTACTAAATAATCTTTTGTAGATATTCTTTTATATTTCATAAACATCACCTATCTTTATTATATCAATATATTATATTTATTCAATAAATATTATTTTTATTATAATATATAAAAAAGTTGCCTAAGCAACTTTCTATGGGAGTGGTTTTTCACTTGCAAGATAGAGATCATACCATTCTTGTCTTGTAAGCGTAAAATCACATGCTTTAATTGTTTCTTTTAAATGTTGAGGAGATGTTGTTCCTACAATTGGTTGCATATGTGCAGGATGACGAAGTAACCAAGCAATCGCTATTGCTGGTTTTGTTACATGATATTTATGAGCTAATTGTTGCATAACATCATTTAATTTTTGATAATTTGGATGATCAATAAAAGTTCCTTCCGCCCAAGAAGCTTGGATTGAACTCCATGGTTGGATTGTAATATCATTTAAACGACAATAATCTAAAACACCACCATCTTTATCTTGAGCAAATGCTTCTTTCATATTCATATTTAATCCTGAATCAATCATTACTGAATGAACGATTGATAATTGTAATTGATTAATAATAATTGGGTATTTTAAATATTTCTTTAATAATTCTATTTGCAAAGGTGTATGATTAGAAACACCAAAATAGTGAACTTTTCCTGCTTCATATAACTCATTAAAAGTTTCAGCAACTTCTTGAGGATCACATAAAGCATCTGGTCTATGAAGCAAAAGAATATCTACATAATCTGTATGTAATCTTTCTAATGATTCATTGACACATTTTAAGATATGTTCCTTTGAAAAATCATATCTTTTTCCAGGAACAATACCACATTTTGTTTGAATAATCATTTGTTTTCTATATTCAGGATGTCTTTTTAAGACTTCACCAAATAATTCTTCTGATTTTCCTCCACCATAAATATCTGCATGATCAAAAAAATTAATTCCTGATTCTAAAGCTGTTTTGACAAGTTCTTCAACTTCTTCAATGCTTTTATCAGCAATTCTCATGCATCCTAAAGCAATCTTTGATACTTTTAAATCTGTTTGTGGTAATGTTAAATATTCCATAATTTTCTCCTTATAATTTCAATAAATTCAAACCAATTTCTTCATCAAAATAACGATCCACTTGTCCATCAATAATTTGAATAACCATTTCACATGTTGCTGAAACAATTGCTTTATTTAAATGACCACCAAAAACTTCCCCTTGATCATTTCCAGCAGATAAATGCATATGACTATAATACTCACCATTCATTGTATTAATAGTTCCTGTAAGAGATACAATTTCATAATCCCCTTTAAATTCATTGGCATAATATTTCTTTTCACTTGTCTTAAAAACACCAACTGTAAAATCATTAATAGCCCCAAGTGCTTGTATGCTTGCAAGTTTGATATTTTCTTTTAAAGCAATATTTTTGACTTGTTCAACAATATCTTCTCCCTTATCAATTCTTGCGATAATTGTATTATCAAATTTTTTATATTTCATTTTCTTTCCTCCTATTGATAAATACGATATTTCCATTTTCCTTTTAAAAAGCGTGTCGCTAATAATAAACATCTTGAAATATTATCTAAAACCATCATGATCCAAACACTTTCAAGTCCAAAAGAAAAGACATTGATCATAAGCATTGAACCAAAAATTCTTATTCCCCACATAGTAATCAAAGAAAAAACAAATGGTGCTTTGGTATCCCCCATTCCATTAAAAGTACCTTCTAGAATAATCAAAATACCATAGATTGGCTCACTAACAGAAACAATTCTTAACACCCTTGTTCCCAAAGCTATAACTTTTTGATCAGGAGTAAAAATCGACATAATATTTTGAGCATTTATGAATAATAAAACACCAGCAATGACCATAATACTTAAAGTAATTGCACATGTAAGATACGTCATTCTTTTAACTTTAGATTCATCTTTTTCACCAACAGCATTTCCTACAAGTGTACTCGCTGCTGATTGAAAACCATACCCTGGTGCATAAAATGCTTGCTCTGCTTGAATCGCTATAGAATGTGTTGCCAGAGAAACAACTCCTAATTTAGCAATCAATGAAGCAAAAGTAACATGCCCTAAACAAATAACACTTCTTTCCATAACAACAGGAACAGAAATTGTTAAACATTCTAAACATACAGGTTTATGAAAATGGAATCCTGTATGTTTAAAATCAAAGATTTTATTTTGATAATAATGTCTAAAAATCAAAATTCCTCCAACAATATATGAAATAGCTGAAGCTATTGCCGCTCCAGCA
>UQVG01000349.1 GCA_900544435.1 uncultured Erysipelotrichaceae bacterium
AGTGCTTCTTCTAAGTAGTCTTTTTCCCAAAGTGCAATTCCGACTTTGGAGTAAGCTCTAAATTCATTTGGATTTAGAGTTATGGCATCGCAATATGAGCGAATAGCTTTGTCTAAATCATAATCAGCCATATAAATATCACCTAAAGCAATGTATAAATCATAATTTTTAGGATCTAAAATTATACCGGCTTGATATGTTGAAATTGCGGCTTCAGCATTTCCTTTATTTTCCGCATAAATTGAACCTAAAGCTTGGCAAACAATAGATGTCCATTCTGCATCTGGGTTTATAGCGATGGCTTTTTGATAATGTTCGATAGCATCATCATATAATTCTGCTTTTGCGTAAGCATAGCCAAGAGAATTGTTGAAAAATGGGTTTTCAGGTTCTCTTTCTACTGCTAATTTAAATGCACTTACAGAATTTAATTTATCATTTTTTGCCATATATAGATGCCCTAGTTCATAGTAAATTTGAGCTGTATCTATATCAAATTCTAATAACTTTTCATAGCAATCTATTGCTTCTTCTGTGTTGTCTGGGAAGTATGTCTGTAAAATTGTAGCTAATTTAACAAGAATAGTTCTATTCAGCGGATTAGCTTCTAAAACTTTTCTATAGCAATCTACTGTAGTTTCTATATCTTTATTTTTAAGTGCTAAATCACCTATTTTACAGTAGAAATGTTCACTGTGAATTGTATTTTCTACAGCATTTTTATATAGTTTTTCTGCAGAGTCATACATTTTAAATTTTTCAAGAAATTTTCCAACAGTATTGTATGAAAATATTGAAACATCATTTGACATGTTTTTATAGAACATTTTCATTGTTGGTCTATCCCAAGCTAGCATGATACTACCTGTTAGGAAATAGTATAAAAATCCTGCATAATCTTTAAATGTGCCGTTTTGCGCATTGATTTTTTGTAAAATAGATTGAGATAATATCATTCTAGGACGGCCGGAATTTAATCTGTTCATGTCAATTGCAGATTTAAATTCTTTTTCAGCGGATTGATAATCCTGTGCTAATTGCATGAAATAACCGGTGTATAAACGAGCATCTTTATTTGTAGGAGCTAATGAAATCGCAGTTTTACATTGCTCAATTGCTGTGTTTACACTGATTTGTCCTTGTTCCCACATGAGTGTTGCCAAACGATAGTATGTTTCAGGAATCGTAGGGTCATATTTTACTGCGTCAACATAGTGCTCAATTGCTTCTTGTAAATCGTTATTTCTTTGTCCGATTAAATATTTTTCATGAGCTACTCTTGCTTTTTCTAACGAGTCCTGTGCTCTTTCTTTATTTTCTAAATTGTCTGTGCCTATCATTGGCATTAAAACTTGTTCTGACATTTTGAAGCTCCAATACAATATATAGATTTACATGTTATTTCGATTGTGAATTTTATATCTTTAATAATCTTCATAAAATCTCATACATTTGTACTAGATAGCTGAGGATATTTTTGCACAATAAAAAAGCTCCGATTTGATAATCGAAGCTTTTTTATAAATATAAGTTTTTTTATTAATTTCGACTTTGAAGTTTCATTAGTAGGTTTAGAATTTCGATATACATCCAAATAATTGTTACCATTAGTGAAAAACCAAAAAACCATTCATAACATTTTTCAGCCTGACCTGAAAATCTTTCAATATTATCAAAGTCAACAATTAAATTAAAAGAAGCAATTGCAACTACTGCAATACTAAAACCTATGCCGATAGGACCGTTAGAAAATATAAGTGGTATAGAAATATGGAAAAGGCTTAGTATTATTTGTAAAAGGTATATTCCAGCAATTGCTAATGTAGAATTGAAAATAACCATTCTAAATTTATCTGAACATTTAACTATTTTAGTTTTGTATAAAAAGAACATGCCAAATAATGCAAAAAATGTTCCTATTGCGGCTTGTGATGCAACTCCAGGATAAATTTTGTTGCATATTGCAGAAACATAACCTAATATTAGCCCTTCACATAAAGCATATAGTGATGTTGTAAGTGTTAAAAATTTATTTTTCGGTGCAAAGCAAACTATCAAGCATAATATAATCCCAGCTACAAATCCGAATTTGGATAGCAAGGCAGCTTTGTCCATAAATCCGGATAAAATTAGGTACCAATTATATGCGAATGTGGACATAACTAATGTGCCTAGTAGGCAAGTTTTTAGGATTGTTCCATTGATAGTCATGGCATTTTCAGTTTCTAAAGTGTTGAAACTTGAAGATTTCAATACAGCTTCTCTTAAAATAGGGTTAGACATAATCTAATACTCCTTTCGTGTATCATCTAATTTCAATGACATATTAGCATATAAAATAAAAATCTCAATTAGTAAAAATGTAGATAAAATAGGTAAAAATGA
>UQVG01000350.1 GCA_900544435.1 uncultured Erysipelotrichaceae bacterium
ACTTTGTTGCAACATTAAAAATTTCAGATTTAATAAGATTAGTATATGACTCTACCTGTTTTCCAACAAATTCCATTGTAAGTTCAGGACCTTTATTAGGCTGATTGTCTTTGTTAAAACCATTTGTATTTAATTTTTCCATGAAAGAATCCATAAATGTTTTAGCCTTTGTCATCCTTCCTCACCTCTCTCAACTGAAATTCTGTCCATAATACTACAACAAATTATATTTGTCAATAGTGAAATATAGCTCTTATATATTATCATAACGGCACATAAAATGCAATATTTTTTAAAAAATAATGATTGCATCTATAATATGTGAAACACATTGAACTACTATTGATCCCACCATTAATGCTCCAACAATGATTGTCACTAACCCTTTATTTGATAAATTTTCCATAATAGTTCCTCCTTTGTTTCCTTAATTTCAACTTTTAACATTATTTATCTTTGTTGTTTCTTTTTAAGACACTTTTAATATAAACCTTATTCTTATCTCTGTCAATGTATTTGTGTCTTTTTTAGATATTTTATTTACTATTTATATGATTATATGGTAATATTAAGACACAAGGAGTGATTTAATGACTGGCGAAAGAATAAAAAAATTAAGAAAAGAAAAAGGTCTAACTCAACAACAACTCGGTGAATTATTAGGCGTTCAAAAATCAGCAATTGCAAAATATGAAAATGGTAGAGTTCCTAATTTGAAAAAGGAAACAATTACAAAACTGGCAGAAATTTTTAATGTAAGTCCTAACTATTTACTTGGGATTGATGAAATATTACCTTTACATCATAGCCATAATATAGATATTCCTTTATATAGTGATGTCTGTTGTGGAGATGGAATTTTTGTAGATGATAATATTGAGGAATATATTTCATTACCTGAATCTTTATTAAGTTCAAGAAAAGAATATTTTTGTCAATATGCTGATGGAGATAGTATGGAGGATGAAAATATTCATTCTGGTGATTTAATTATTTTTGAAAAAACTAATCAATTAAATAATGGTGATATAGGTTGTTTTGGAATTGAAGATAATATTGCAACATGTAAAAAGTATTTTAATGATTCTAAGCAAAATTGTATCATTTTACAACCTGCAAATGATAAATATTCACCAATCATAATTAACGAGTATAATTATCATGAATTTAAAATTATTGGTAAATTGTCTCTTGTTATTTCTAAAAGAAATTAAAAAACTCCGTTTCATTTGAAACGGAGAATTTTTTTATTCAATTATTTTACTGTAATTAATTCTAAGTAAGAAGTAGTTCCAGCAACACCTGGTGTACCAGCAGTAACAATAATTTGTTCACCTGGTTCAACTAAGTTTTCTTTAGCGATAACTTGAGCATATTCAATCATAGCAGCTCTTGTATCCATTTGTTTACATAATACTGATTTAACACCCCAGTTGATAGCTAATGCTCTTGTAGTTTGTTCATTTGGAGTAGCAGCAATAATCATAGATTTTGTACGATATCTAGACATTTTTCTAGCTGTGAATCCTGAATCAGTGAAAGCGATAATTGCAGCAACATTGAATTTAGATGCAATTTCAGCAACTGACATACAGATAGCTTCACTTTGATCTAATGGAGCAGTTCTGATTGCTTTTCTTTGTAATGAAGCATAATCTAAAGTTCCTTCAGTTTTTAAAGCAATTTTAGTCATAGTTTCAACAGCTTCTACTGGATATTTACCTTGAGCAGATTCACCAGATAACATGATTGCATCTGTACCATCATAGATTGCGTTAGCAACGTCAGATACTTCAGCACGTGTTGGTCTTGGGTTTTCTTGCATACTGTCTAACATTTGAGTTGCAGTGATAACAATTTTACCAGCAGCACGACATTTGTTGATTAATTCTTTTTGAATTAAAGGTACATCTTCAGCAGGAATTTCTACACCTAAGTCACCACGAGCAACCATGATACCGTCAGCAACTTTTAAGATGTCATCCATGTTTTCAACACCTTCGCTGTTTTCGATTTTAGCAATGATTTGAATTTCAGGACGACCATTTTCAATTAATAATTTTTTAACATCTAAAACATCTTGTGGACGTCTTACAAATGATGCAGCAATGAAATCAACACCTTGTTGACAACCGAAAGTTAAATCTCCGATATCTTTTTCTGATAAGTAATCGAATCCTAATTTGATTCCTGGAACGTTGATTCCACGTTTGTTTTTAACAACACCATCGTTAGCACAGATACATACGATATCAGTACCTTCAACATGATCAACTAATAATTCTACTTGACCATCGTTTACTAAGATGAAACCACCTGGT
>UQVG01000351.1 GCA_900544435.1 uncultured Erysipelotrichaceae bacterium
TATGTGATTTAAAATTATCACAAATCAATTTAAAAATGAAATATTTAAGTGTTATTGGTAAGGGAAATAAAGAGAGACTTTTACCATTAAATGATTATGTTTGTAAAATTATTTCTCAGTATATTTATGATTTTAGAAACATTAAATTAAATTTTATTGATAATGAATATCTATTTTTTAATGACAAACTTAATAAAATATCTAGAGAGTATTTTTATAAAATACTGAAAGAAGCATGTATAAATGCTAATATCAAAAAAAAGGTATCACCTCATACAATTCGACATACTTTTGCAACACATTTATATGAAAATGGCGCTGATTTACGCTCTATTCAAGAATTATTAGGACATAGTGATATTTCAACAACCACAATTTATACACATGTTTCAAATAATAAAATTATTGATGATTACAACAAATATCATTTACGAACAAAGAAAGGGGAGAATAATGATGAAATTTAAAAGAATTTTTCTTATTGTTTGTGATTCTATGGGGATTGGAAACGCTAAAGATGCTGAAAAATATAATGATTTAAATGCAAATACAGTAGGACATATTTGTACATCATGCAATGGACTAAAAATTCCAACTTTACAAAATTTGGGTTTTGGAAATTTAGGAGAGTTTAAAGGTGTTTCAAAAACACAAAATCCTGGTGCTTATATCATGAAATTGAATGAAGCATCAAATGGAAAGGATACAATGACTGGTCATTGGGAAATGATGGGCTTAAAAACAGAAAAACCGTTTATAACTTTTACTGAAACTGGTTTTCCTAAAGAATTTATTGATCTGTTTGAAAAGAAAACTGGCCGAAAATGTGTTGGTAACATTGCATGTAGCGGTACTAAAATTTTAGATATGTATGGTGAACATCAAATAAAAACGGGTGATTGGATTGTGTATACATCAGCTGATTCAGTATTCCAAATTGCAGCAAATGAAGAAATCATTCCATTAGAAGAATTATATCGTGCTTGCCATATTGCTAGAGAAATTGCAATGGATGATAAATGGAAAGTTGGAAGAGTTATTGCAAGACCATATATTGGATCAAAAGAAGGTCATTTTACACGAACATCTAATAGACATGATTATGCATTAGCACCATTTGCAAAAACTGCTCTAGACGCTTTAAAAGAAGCTAATTTAGATGTTATTGGTGTTGGAAAAATACCTGATATATTTGTTGATCAAGGAATTACACAAAAAATCAGAACAATAAGTAATGAAGATGGTATGAATAAAACGATAGAATTAACGCATGATGATTTCAATGGATTAGCATTTATTAATTTGGTTGATTTTGATGCAGTTTATGGACATAGAAGAAATGCTCAAGGTTATGGTGAAGCAATTGAATCATTTGATAAACAATTACAACTGCTCATTAATGAATTGAATGAGGATGATTTATTAATGGTAACAGCAGATCATGGAAATGATCCAACATATGCAGGAACTGACCATACAAGAGAACAAGTACCTTTAGTAATTTATTCTAAACAATTTAAAGATATGAAAGAATTATCTGAAGCTGATTCATTTGGAGTAATTGGTTCAACAATTTGTGATAATTTTAATGTTAAATATGATGGTATTGGTTCATCTATTTTACAATTATTAAAATAAAGGTAATTATTATGGAAAATAGAAAAATTATTATTTATTCTTTATTTGCAGATTTATTAGGAGTTCTTTTATTTATATTTGCAATTCAAATACACAATAATATTATTTTATATACATTTTATTTAAAATCACTTCTATTATTTTGTTATTATTTCTTCCTTTTAATTTAAGTGGTAGTTTTATTTCTATATAGTTATTATTTAAATTTAAACCTGGTGTTTTTACATTACTATATATAACTTTGATTGCATAATTAACTCCTAAAATTTTTGTAGTGTTATATAAAGTTACCTCTTCCATTTCACTTAATTTTTTTAATATCCATTTTTTGTTCTCTTTTATTGCATCTTGTATTCTTTGTCTTGAAAAATACCAAGGAGCTTTTACTATTACTTCCCCATTATTTACTAAAATAGAAAAATTACCAAACATTGCTTTATCTATTGTATATGATATTACGCTTTCTCTTACTTTTTTCATAATAAGCCTCCTCGTTTTTCGAACTTTTGTTTGTTTTGTTGAATCTATTTTAGCTTTTTATATTCTTTTTGTCAATACTTTTTTCGAAATTTTGTTCGGTTTTTTATGAAAAAATTAAATCCTTTATATACCTTATTTTCTAGGTTATTATAAAGAATTTTATTGGTTCGGGTAGTTAGATTCGAACTAACGATCATA
>UQVG01000352.1 GCA_900544435.1 uncultured Erysipelotrichaceae bacterium
ATTTCTTTATATAAGAAAGCGGTTACAATAAAAAAGAATAACCTTAGTTATTCTCTAAAATATCTTGTATTGCTTTTTGATCACCTTTAATTTGTCCTTGAACCATATTTGCTTTACCACCACCTTTGATTTCAAAATGATCTTTTAATTTATTTAAAAGATCTCTAGAATCATGATTACTAGCAATCATAAAACGATAATTTTCATTTTCACCTACAAAAATACCTACATAATTAGAACATAAAGTAAATAATTGATTAAGATAATATTGTTGTAAAGAACGATCTAAATCCTTTGTGAAAATTAAATAATGATCTTGTAATGATAATGATTGAACTTGTTGATCAATCATTTGTTTTTTTAAGTTTGAAAGTTCTTGCTTTAATTGATTGTTATCATTTAAAAGCTGATTGATACCTTTTACAAGGTCATCAGGTGGTAATGAGAGTTTTTGAGAAATATTTATTGCTTGTACATGTTTGTTTTGATAATCTACAAAAGCACGATGTCCACATACAAAATAAAGACGAATTCCATTTTTATGTTTCATAGCTTTTAATATTTTAATCATGCCAATTTCACTTGTTGAACGCACATGAGGGGCACAACAAGCACAGCAATCAATATCTTCAATTTCTACCAAACGAATTGCTTCATTAATTTCTTTTTTACTTCGATAATCATAAAGATTGGCATCATCTGGATAGAAACAATGAATGACTTTGTTATCTAAAATCACTTCATTGGCTTTATCTTCTAACATTTGGAGCTGTTGTTCATTTAAAAAGCCATTATAATCAGTAGTAATTTCATGATCACTCAAATGAAATCCACTGTTATCAAAACCAAACATACTTTTCACAAGTCCTGATAAAACATGTTCACCACTATGATTTTGCATGTTGTTATAACGATAATTAAAATCAATCTTTCCTTTAACAACCCCTGAAAGAGGAACTTTTGTATAATGATGAATTTCTTGATTAATGATTTGTACATCAATAACTTCTACATCATTTAAAGTACCACGGTCACAAGTCTGTCCACCTTCTTCAGGAAAAAATAAAGTTTGGTCTAAAATAATATCATAATCATTTTCTCTTTTTGTACATGTTATGACTTGAGCTTCAAAAACTGTTTGATAAGCATCTTTGTCATAAAGTTTAACTGTCATATTATCACATCCATTCTTCAAAATCATAACATATTTAAATAGATTTGATAATATTATACATAATACCAATTTCAATCAAAGTGATCAGTAAAGAAGTTCCTCCATAAGACATTAAAGGTAAAGTTACACCTGTTACAGGAAATAAACCAACAACAACACCTAAATTAATGATAGTTTGTATTCCAATCATGGAAGTCATACCGATCATTAAAAAACTTCCAAAGAGATCGTTTGCTTTTTTTGCATAATTGAAACAAGTAATAAATAAATAAGCATATAAAAGAATTAATAAAACCCCTCCTATAAAACCAAATTCTTCTAAATAAATAGCAAAAATAAAATCTGTTTGTGGCTCTGGTAAATAAAAATGTTTTTGAATACTTTGATCAAAACCACTTCCTAAAATGCCTCCAGGACCAATAGCATAGAGTGATTGAATCATTTGAAACCCTGATCCTAATGGATCTTGAAAAGGATCTAAAAAAGCGAAAATTCTTTTCATTCGATAAGGTGCTGAAATAATCATTAAAACAATCATCATTACTCCTGATAAACCTAAAAAGAAAATATAACGAAAAGGAAAAGGCGTAATAATAATCATTAAAAGAATACTACAACACATAACAAAGCCACTTCCAAAATCAGGCTGCAACATAATAAGAAAAAAACCAATTCCTGTAATAATTAAAGGCTTTAAACAATAACGTAGTTTCTTCATTTGATGATAATGACGACTAATATAATCACTGACATAAATAATAAGCGCAATTTTATAGATTTCAGAAGGTTGCAGGGCAAAAAGTCCTAAATTAAACCAACTTCTTGAACCACCTCTGACAATACCAATACCAGGAACTAAAACAAGAATTAAAAGAATTGTTGAAAAAATAATGATTTTTAAACTATGTCTTTGATAAAGGTGATAATCTATTTTAGAAAAGAAAAATAATAAAATAAGACCAATCATCACAAAAATAGCTTGTCTTTTAAAGAAATAAAGACTGTCATTTTCTTTATATTGTGCCCAAATATGTGAAGAACTATAAACCATTAATAAACCAATGGATAGAATAAGGAAAACAATAAAAAGTATTTTTCTTTTTTTCATATATACCACCGTTTTATTATATGTAAACTAATT
>UQVG01000353.1 GCA_900544435.1 uncultured Erysipelotrichaceae bacterium
TCCATTTCTTTGATAAAGATAATATTGAAAGTTTTTTTGAATTTGTTTTTGAATAAAATCATGATAATGAATAAATTGTTTTTCTAGTTCATTATTAATAAAATAAAGATGTGTTTGCATTTGTAAACAAATGCTTACAAGATCAAAATCTTTAGGTCCAATAATATAAATAAGTGTGCTTTCTAATTTCTTGAGATGATTTAAAATATGTAGATCATCCTTTTTTTCTATTTCTACAAAATAAATATCTTGAATTGTTTGATGCGTATAATTTGTAAGTTTATATTCTATTTGTAAATCATTAAAGAATTGTTGAATAAGTGGTTCTATTTGTTGGTAATGCTTTGAAATAAGAGAAATTCTAATCATGATTTTTCTCCTTTTCAAGTTGAGCAATATGTTGATCAATATCTTTATTAGAACAAAGTGTTTCTAATAAATGATAAGAATCAATAAAACGAACACCTTGTTTTTTCATCAATTCAATTCCTTTTTTAAAAGATTCTTTATCATGACTTACAAAGTTTTCAATAATATATTGGGAATCATCCAACATATTAAATTTAAAAACAATTTTATATCCTGAACCATCAACTAAATATTTAGATGGATAAAAAGAATAACGATAATAAGAAATTTGTACAAAATCAATTTGGGAAAGTTTTAAATTGATTTGATATCTAGGATATTTATTTCTTAAAAGAAAAGAATAAAGATATTTTGCTTTATCTAAATTTTTATCAAAATAAATATATCTTAAATAATTTTGATCAACTTCCCACATGGTATTAGCGAAAGCCAGTCCAGGTAATACAAAACTATAAATAGATAATAAAATAACTATAAGAACACCAAAAAACATTATTTTTTCATAGAAATGTTTATACATGATAAAGAAAATACCTAACCACCAAACAACAAAAAGTAAAATAATAAAATTTAATAAGATGATTTTTCTTTTCTTTATGTTTCCAACAGTAACTTTCATAACTTCCTCCTGTACGTGTATTATAACATAGTTTTTTAGTTTGAATTTTGTTGTTGAAGTTAGGTTGGTGGTTGTTGGTGCCTCTTTTCTATTTATTTAAAAAAATAGGATTAAAGTATAGATAAGGAGGAAAAAGAAGATGAAGAAAAAGTTGATGATAGGTGTTATTTTAATTGTGTGTCTAGGAACTGTTTTTTATAATATGCAAAAAAGAGATCCTTATAAAAGTTATAATCATTTAAAAACAAGTGAAGTTTTGAAGGTTAAAAAATTTAATCAGTATTGGGTTTATTTTTATTCAATGGATGATCAAGAAAGTATTGATTCTAAAAATGGTATAGCTCGTCTTAATAAGGCAGTAAATAATGTTTATTTTGTGAAAATGAAGAATAAAGAAGTAAATATTGAAAAGCAAAAAGTTAAATCAACGACTCTACTTTATATAAAAAATCATCAAATCATAAAAGAATATAAAGGTTTAAAACAATTAAAAGAGCATCAAGATGAAATATTACAAATGAGTTGGTAGAAAAAAGCTCCACTAGTAGTGGAAGCTTTTTTAGATATCATTAACACCATAACAAATAAGTTGATTTGATAGTTCAATAACTTCATCTAAAGGCATTCTTTTTTGATCTTTTATCCATTGACGATAAATATCTAAAGTTGTAGAACGATAGAAAGTTAAAATAATATTTTGTTTTTCTTTTGAAAATTTTAAATAATGATGATTTTCATTTAATGCATGATAATATGCTTTATCGAAGATAGTATTGCATAATTCATTATATGGAGGATAACAAAGAATTTTTTGTACATATTCTTCTTGTTTGGAAAAATATTCAAAAAATAAACGATTTGCTTCCTCATGACTTCTTCCTAAAGGAAGTTTGTCAGTTTCTTTTATATAGTTATCAGCAATATTCTCAATAAATTCTTTAATAAGTGATTCTATTGTTTCATAATGCAAATAAAATGTTTTACGATTGATCATCGCTTTTTTCGATAATGTCGTTACATTGATTTTATGTAGATCAGTTTCATATAAAAGTTCTATAAAAGCATTTTGAATTGCTTGTTTTGTTTTTAAAACACGTAAATCCATAAAGTCACCTCTTATTTATTGTATAAAATAATACACATATTTTCAAATGTGTGGTATAAGTCTCGCTTTATATATACTGGCAATTGTTTATAAAATTATAATTTTTATAATAGCTTTAGAAAGGAAGGTTATTATGAAAAATAAATATAATATTTTAGAAGATCAACCTATAAAAGTCATTTTGTTTTTTTCAATACCGGTTTTATTAGGATTATTTTTT
>UQVG01000354.1 GCA_900544435.1 uncultured Erysipelotrichaceae bacterium
ATTGTCTAAGTAAAGAAACTATTAAAGAATATTTTCCTAAACCTAGAGCTTCAAAAACACCTGACATTAAAACTCCAAAAGATGAAACAATAAAACTTAAAGATAAAATTCTAAGCCCTGTTTCTCCTATTTTTAACATGCCACTACTTGCATTAAATAAAGAAAGTAAAACATTTGGAACGATAAAGAATAATAATGTCCCTGCTCCTAAAATAGCAGCAATAACCAAACCAGATACTTTTAAAATTTGATGCATTCTTTCTTTTAACTTAGCTCCATAATTATAACTCATTAAAGGTCTCATTCCTTGTACAATTCCTGATGTTGGCATATAAATAAATGTTTGTAACTTATAATAAACCCCAAAGAAAGCAACTGCACTTTGTGAAATAGATGAAAGTATACCATTTAATAAAGAAACTAGAACAGATGGTAAACACATCATCACACTTGAAGGAATAGCTATACTATAAAGTTGAGAAATAACATGAAAATCTACTCTAAATTTTTTAAATGAAATATGAAGATGTGTATTGTACTTTCTAAATAAGATAAACGCTAAAGAAGCTGCTGAAAATTGACCAATTACTGTCGCAATAGCTGCTCCAGCAACACCAAAAGCAGGTAATCCAAAATAACCAAAAATCAAGATTGGATCTAAAATAATATTAATAACAGCTCCAAAGATTTGCATGATCATTGGCATCATCATATTTCCTGTTGCTTGAAACATTTTTTCAATAGCTAAATGAATGAATTGACCAATAACTAATGAGACAACAATCATTCCATATTGCATTCCATAGTTAATTACATTTTGATTTGTTGTAAACATATTTAAAAATGGTCGAATAAAAAATAAACCAATAATTAAAAATAATAATGAATGTGCAAGTGACATCACAATTCCTTGAGTTGCATAATAAGATGCCTTATTATCATCTTTAGCTCCTAAATGTCTTGCAATAAAAGCATTCATCGCAATACCTATTCCACAAGAAATGGCTAATGATAGATTTTGTAAAGGGAAAATCAATGATACTGCTGTTAAAGCTTCTTCTCCAAGTTGAGAAACAAAGATACTATCTATAATATTGTATAATGATTGAATCAACATTGAAATCATTGGCGGAATCGCCATTGACATTAATAAAGGAAATACAGGCTTGTATTCCATTGGGTTTCTATTTTCCATATAAGTCTCCTTTCCATAAAAAAAGCTATAGATGTCTATTTATGATCAGAAATAGAGAAATCTATAGCTTACCTAAGCAATATTCAATTTGCTTGTCTATATTAATAGATATTTTAATCTTTGTCAATTGTTTTAAGCAGAAATTAATTCTTGATCTAAAGCTTCTAAAGCCATGATAGCATCCCAACAGAAACTTTCTTTACCAACATATTCATCAAAATGATTACGTTTAAATTGAATCATCACTTCTTCTTGAACACCACTGAATTTAATGATACAGTTTTGTGCTTTTAAACGATCAACGATATCAAAGAATTCATGAATACCAGAATCATCGATAGAAGGAACACCTCTCATTGAAAAAACAATAGCTTCTAATGAATCATCTAATTCATCTAAAACATGTGTCATTTGTTCTTGTGTTCCAAAGAAAATAGGTCCACTTAAATACATGATTCTTGTTTTTTGATGATGATGTTTTAAATCTTTTCCTACACGATCTTTATCAATATCACGTACTTCTATATGTAAATGAGAATTATTTAAAACAAATAAGATAATTGAAACCATGACTCCAATAACAATCGCAACAGTTAAATCAAAAACAACAGTTGCACACATTGTAATCAAATATTGTGAAATATTTGTTTTAACTCTATTATGAAATAATGTTTTAATTTCTTGCCAATCATTCATACGCCAAGCAGTAACCATTAAAACACCAGCAAGTGCAGATAAAGGTATACGTGACATAAGTGAACCAAGTAAAAACATCGAAATCAAAATAACAATAGAATGGAAAACACTGACTAATCTTGTTTTTCCACCTGCTTTAATAGCTACAGATGTTCTAGCAATCGCAGCTGTTGCAGGAACGCCACCAAATAATGGAATCAACATATTTCCAATACCCTGTGCCATTAATTCACGATCAGCATTTAATTTTTCATTTTTCATTTTACCAGCACTTGCTCCACATAAAAGTGATTCAATCATTCCAAGTGCAGCAATACTTAAAGCAGGTAGCATCAATTGTGTAATTGTACTTAAATGTAATGAAGAAAAGGATAATCTTGCTTCTGGAAACAAAGTACTTGGAA
>UQVG01000355.1 GCA_900544435.1 uncultured Erysipelotrichaceae bacterium
TAATGAAGAAATTGCTAAAAAATTAGAAGCATTCTTTCATGTAGAGGCATCACGTTGGCTTACTTTAGAAAAGCAATATCGTATGACAAAGAAATGATTTCATTTCTTTTTTCTTTGTCAAAATATGCTTTATAAGCATAATAATATCTACAATAAAAGTATTGGAATAATAAAAATAAAGAAGATAAAATATCACTATACATTTAAGTTATAGTAGATTGCACAATTATTATTGTACATCTTGAATTAAAAGAAATAGAATAGTAAATAGGAGGGATAATATGAAGAAAAAGAAAACATTTGATATGTTAAATGGTTCTATTTGGAACAAGCTCATACTTTTTGCTTTACCATTAGCAGCAAGTAGTATTTTACAACAATTATTTAATGCAGCAGACGTTGCTGTTGTCGGAAGTTTTGCAGGAAGTGGGGCATTAGCTGCCGTTGGAGCAAATGGTCCAATCATTAATTTACTTGTTAACTCATTTGTAGGATTATCAATAGGTGCGAATGTTGTTATTGCATCATTTATAGGACAAAACGATGAAAAGAGAACATCACTTGCAGCACATACTTCAATTTTAATGTCGGTGATTATTGGTATTGTTTTATTGTTTGTAGGTGTCTTTTTTGCAAGACCTATTTTAGAGTTGATGTCAACACCAGATGATATTATTAATCTTGCAGAAGTATATTTAAAAATTTATTTTATTGGGGTTCCTTTTGTTATGCTCTATAACTTTGCTGCAGCTGTTTTAAGAAGTAAAGGAGATACTCAAAGACCACTTATTGCATTATTTATTGGTGGAGTCATTAACGTTATTTTAAATTTATTCTTTGTTGTTGTTTTACACATGTCTGTAGAAGGAGTAGCTATTGGAACTGTTGTTTCTAATATCTTTAGTTCTATGATGTTACTTTATTGGTTAATGCATGAAACAGATGCTTTAAGAATTGATTTAAAAGAATTAAAAATTAATGGAAGAATTTTAAAAAGAATTGCGAAAATTGGGGTTCCAGCTGGTTTACAAGGTATGGTTTTCTCTATTTCAAATGTTTGCATTCAATCATCATTAAATGCTTTAGGATCAGATGCTATTGCAGCAAGTTCAGCAGCTTTAAACTATGAATATTTTGCTTATTATATATTAAGTTCATTTGCTCAAGCTGCGGTTACATTTATTGGACAAAATTATAGTGCTAAAAAATACGACCGTTGTAAAAAGATTACACTTCAATCTTTCTTATTAGGTGGAGCAACAACAATGGTTGCTTGTATGGTCTTTGTAATCTTTGATCATTTCTTTATTAGTTTCTTTACATCAGATGTTTCAGTAGCTAGTTTAGCTTATACAAGAATGAAAATTATTTTACCATTCCAATTCCTTAATATGTCAATTGAAGTTTTCTCAAGTGTAATGAGAGGTGTTGGTTATTCAAGTGTTCCAGCAGGAATTTGTGTTGCAGGAATTTGTGGAGTAAGACTTGCTTACTTATATACAATTTATCCATCAATTGCTTCATATGATCATTTATTAATTATTTATCCAATTAGTTGGTTTGTTACTGTATTAGCATTAGCACTTGTTTATTTCATTCATGTACGCCCAAAAGTTTATCATCATCAAGCAGCCAATTAAGGCTGCTTTTCTTAACTCTACGGTGCGTTTGTTTACATTTTGTGTGAATATACATAAAATGCAAGTGAGGTGAAAGTTATGAATCAAGAAAAAATAGGAAGTTTTATTGCTCAAAGAAGAAAAGATAAAAAGCTTACACAAGCTAAGCTTGCAAGTTATTTAGGAATTAGTGATCGTACAATTTCTAAATGGGAAAGAGGAAAGGGTTTACCAGATCCTATTTATATGTTAGAACTCTGTCAAATATTGGGTATTTCAGTCAATGAGCTGTTAACGGGAGAATTTATTGAAGAAAGAAATTACCAACAAAAAGCAGAAGATAATTTATTAATGATGGCAGGTCAAGAAGTAAAACAAACAAAGAAAATGTTCTTTTATGAAAATGTTATTGGTATTGGTTCAACGAGTATCTTTTTGATTTTAATTTTTATGTCTGTTTATTTTGTTGAAAACAGTGTATTAAAAGTCATCTTGTTTATCTTAAGCTTTATCTTTTTGATTATTGGTGTATCAATTGCTTTAAAAATAGAAACAGAAGAAGGCTATTATGAATGTCAAAAATGTCATCATAAATATATTCCAAGCTATCAACAAGTTTATTTTGCAATGCATTATGGAAGAACAAGATATATGAAATGTCCACATTGTCAAAAA
>UQVG01000356.1 GCA_900544435.1 uncultured Erysipelotrichaceae bacterium
CTAAAAAGAAAAAAGAAGGAACAATTACTCCTGAAGAATTAAAAGAACAGGATAAATTAAGAAAAGAATATATTAAACTTTTTAGAGAAGGTTTTAAATCGCAACTAAAAACAATCAAGGTTGTAGATGAAAAAGGAAATGATATAACACCTCTTAAATTAAAACAAGAAAAATTAAAAAATTAAGGAATTCTAGTAGAAGATATTTAATTTTTATAGAAAATGTGTATAATATGTCTTGACTTATTTAAAAATGGGAGAAAATGTAAATGGATATTTCAAATTTATCAATCGCAACAATTAGAAGTTTAGGAATCGATACAATCAATAAAGCAAATTCTGGACATCCAGGGATGGTTCTTGGATCAGCACCTGCTTTATATACATTGTTCAATAAAGAACTAAACATTTATAACAAAGAAGCTGAATGGATCAATAGAGATCGTTTTGTTTTAGCAAGTGGTCATGCTTCTGCACTTTTATATAGTATGTTACATTTAACGGGGTTTGATGTCTCTATTGATGACTTAAAGAATTTTAGACAATTAAATTCTCGTACACCTGGGCATCCAGAAATCGAAATGACACATGGTGTTGATGCTTCGAGTGGGCCATTAGGACAAGGTATTCCAATGGCAACAGGAATGGCAATGGCTGAAAAATTTTTAGCAAGTCAATATAACAAAGAAAATTTTGATGTTATTGATCATTATACATATGTTTTATGTGGTGATGGAGATATGCAAGAAGGTGTTACATATGAAGCAGCTTCTCTTGCAGGTCATTTATCATTAGGTAAACTAATCGTTTTATATGATGCTAATAAGGTTACTTTAGATGGACCTTTATCAATGTCATTTAGTGAAAATGTTAAAAAACGTTATGAAGCTTGTAATTGGCAAGTTTTAGAAGTTAAAGATGGAAATGATATTAATGAAATTCATAAAGCTATTAAAAAAGGTAAAAAAGAACAATTTAAACCAACTTTAATTATTGTAAATACAATTATTGGTTTCGGTTCAGCAAATCAAGGAACAAATAAAGTTCATGGTGCACCATTAGGTAAAGAAGATGGTAAAAATGCTAAATTATCTTATGGATTCGATCATGAAGAGTTTTATGTTCCTGAAGAAGTTTATGAAGATTTCAAAAAGAAAACAATTAAAAGAGGAAAATCTAAATTTAATAAATGGAATAAATTATTTAATGAATATAAAGAACAATATCCAACAGAAGCAAAGCAATTAGAAGATGCTATTGCTGGTAAGTATTCTTTAGATATCAATGAAATTTTAAAGAATTATCCTGTAGGACATAATGATGCTACAAGAAATACATCATTAGAAATTATTCAAGAAGTTGCTAAACAAAATCCAACTTTCTTATCAGGTACTGCAGATTTAGCTAGTTCAACTAAAACAAAAATTAAAGATGAAGATGATTTTAGTGTTGAAAACTATAATGGTCGTAATCTTGTATTTGGAATTCGTGAATTTGCAATGGTTGCAATTATGAATGGGATGACATTACATAAAGGTGTAAAAGTTTCATCTGGTGGTTTCTTAGTATTCTCTGACTACTTCAAAGCTGCTGTTAGAATGGCATGTTTAATGAAATTACCAATTATTTTACCTTTATCTCATGACTCAATTGCAGTTGGAGAAGATGGTCCAACACATCAACCAATTGAACAATTTGCAATGTTAAGATCAATTCCAAATATGCATGTTATTCGTCCTGGAGATGCTGTAGAAATGGCCGCTGCATGGAAATTAGCGATTGAATCAACTGAAAATCCAACAGCACTTATTCTTACAAGACAAAATGTAGAAACAATGGAAAATAGTTCTGTTGAAGGCGTAAGTAAAGGTGCTTATATTATTGGTAAAGAAGAAAATCATTTAGATGCTATTATTATTGCATCGGGATCAGAAGCTAATTTAGCAATGAAAGCTAAAAAAGTGCTTTTTGAAAAAGGTATTGATGTGCGTGTTGTATCTATGCCATGTCAAGAAATCTTTGATCAACAAGATGATCAATATAAAGAATCTGTTTTACCAAATGCAATGCGCAAACGTTTATCAGTAGAAATGGCTAGTTCATTTGGATGGCATAAATATGTTGGACTAGATGGTATAACAATGTCAATTGATGAATTTGGTAAGAGTGCTCCTGCAAATGATGTTATTCAATCATATGGATTTACTGTTGACGGAGTCGTAGAAAATATTGAAAAATTATTAAAATAAAGGGATTTAATCCCTTTTTTTACATTCTTTTTTCAT
>UQVG01000357.1 GCA_900544435.1 uncultured Erysipelotrichaceae bacterium
ATCATGTAATATAAACATGATCTTTATTCATTATCTATCATCCATTGTATATACATGCCATACCCTTCTAATGTATTTGATTTACTTGCATGTGTTACACACCCAATTAATTTATCATTTTGAATAATTGGTGATCCACTCATTCCTTGAATAATACCATTACATTGTTTAATGACATTTTGATCAGTAACAATAAATCTAATACCTTTTTCTTTTGGCTCATTTTGGTTTAACAAGTTTGTTATTTTAATTTTACATTTTTCGATATTATTTCCTCTCAATACCGTAAGGAAATAAGCATCTCCAAGTTGAATTTCGTTTATTGAAGCTGTTTTATAAATGTTTTTATTTGGAACCTGATTTATTTTTCCATAAACACCAAAATCATTATTCTTTTCGACTATACCAATCTTTTTATCATCAATATTTCCTATTTTTTGTCCAACTTGATATGTTTCCGACCTTTTAATATTTTCTATTGAAGTATTATATAAAGAGCCATTTTTTATTTCAAATTCATTTTCCAACATATTGTGACCCAAGCAGGCAAATTTACCTGTATTAATTTGATAATATGTGACAGTTCCAATCCCCTTAGCACAATCTTTTACATATAAGCCTGTGCTAAATTCAGAATTATTCTTATATATTTTCATTTTCCTATTATAAATTTTACTATTTCTTTTTATTGTAAATTCAATAGTATTATTTTTTGAATTTTTGATAACAGTTGTTAAATCAGCTATTGTTTTAACTTCCTGTTTTTCTACATGTGTAATTAAATCATTAATTTCAAAATATTGAGATGGATCTATCAGATCTTGATCAATTTTTATTTTATAAAATCCTGTAATACAGATACCTTCGTAATTAAGTATAATTCCAACTGATTCTCCACCAATTACAACATCAATAGCATAAAGGGGCGTTATCATTAATATAAGAGATAGACAACAAGTATAAAAAGATATTTTCAGCTTTTTAAAAAGCATAGATACCTCCTGTAGCATTTTTTTGCTACAATATAGTTTGGCATCTATGCTTTTTTCTATGCATTTACTTCTTTTAATTTTTTTGCATGATCAATTGATTGCTGAGTAATTTCTTTCCCAGAAATCATTTTAGCAAGTTCGTAAATACTATCTTTTTCATTAAGCAATCTCACATGAACCTTATTTGTATTTTTAGTTTGCTTTTTTTCAATAAATAAATGGTAATCTGCGAAACATGCAACTTGTGCTAAATGTGTAATACAAATAACTTGTTGCTTTTCTGATAATTTTTTCATAATACATCCAATACTTTCAGCAACTTTACCACTTACTCCTGTATCAGCTTCATCAAATATAATTGTACCTATATTTTTTGAACTTTGAGATACTGCTTTAATAGCTAACATAATACGTGACAATTCACCACCAGAAGCAATTTTATGAAGTGGTTGTAGTGGTTGACCAATATTTGTTGAAACAACAATATTAATATCATCTATACCTTGATCATTAAAGTGACATGATTGAAAATTAAATTTAAATTGAACTTGTTGTAAATACATTTGATCTAACATGTTTTTTACTTCTTTTTCTAATTCTTTTGCTTTATTTTTTCTTAAATTAGAAATTTTTTGAGCACTCATTGATAATTTATTTTCAATTTCTTTTAATTTAAACTTTACTTCCTCAATCATTTGATCTCTATTTTTAAATAAGTCAATTTTTTCAGACAAATCATTTTTAAAATCAATTATTGCATCAATTGTTTGCCCATATTTACGTTTTAGCTTATTTAATTTAAAAAAAGTATCTTGTATGTCATTATAACGTTCTTCACTAAAATAAGTTTGTGAAGTTAGAGTATAAATATCTTGATTAATACCTTCGATTGTATAATAAAGATCATACAATTGGTCATAGTTATGTTTTATATCATCTATTTCAAGATAATCAAGTTCATTTAAACTTTGTTTAAATAAATCCATAACTCCTTTTGACGAATCCATTAAATTTTTGTAATTTTTAATGTGTTGAGAATTTTTTTCATAATTTAAAAGATTATTTCTTTCTTTTAAAAATTCCTCTTCATTAAAGTTTTCTAAATCTAATTCTTCTATTTCATTAAATTGCGATATATAGAACTCTAATTGTTCGTCAGATAATTCTTCTTTTGTTAAAGAAAGATATTTCTTGTTTAAATCCTTATACATGCCATATAAAGATTGGTAGTCTTTTTTTAAAACATCTAATGAGTTGCCAATATAGTTATCTAATAATTTTAAATGA
>UQVG01000358.1 GCA_900544435.1 uncultured Erysipelotrichaceae bacterium
AATGAATATATTGATTATGTAAAGTATTTATCAGAAAATGAATTTTTATCGCTAGACAATGCAAAAGAATTATTAGATAAAATGCCAAAATCTATAGAAAATGTTGTTTGTTTATTAGATGACCAAGAGAATATCATTAAACAATATGGATTAAATGAACAAGATTCATTTTTATATGCATCAACGATAAGGGAAGATCAAGAAATATATCAAGGTAGTTTAGATTATTATTATATTGATACAACAGGATTATCAAAAAAACAAATAGAGTTTTTAAAAGGAAATATTAGAAGTTGTCAAAATGTTCCTGATATTAGTTTATATTTTAATGGTGAAATTCAAGAATTGGGTAACTTTAAAGAATCCACAAAATATACACAAAATGCACAAGATAGGTATTTTTATGTGAAACCGTCTTATATAAGTTATAATAAGGATATTATGGGTGTCAAAAAGCAAAATGAGGTTAAAAAAATAGATCTTAATTTCTTTTATCATCATGGAAAAATAATTTATAAAAATGGTGATCCATATCCTTATCAAACAGAAACACTTTCAGTAAAAAAAATAAACCAACTTACACATCAAACAATTAAGTCAAAATTCTCTGATGTATATGTAAATGGTATGAGTGAAAGTGGCGATAGTGGTATTAATTTGCAACAATTTAAAAAGTCAGATGCGATAAAAGAGTCAATAAAAAATAATTATTTAATGGATGCAAATATGGCAGTGATTAATTCTACAAATTCATATAAATGTTATATTATACGTATTAATAGATTAGATTCATCAGCTTCTGCACTTGGTTATCTTGTTGTATTTTATGATTTTTCTACTACTGGAATACGAAATATCTATCAATGGATAGTTACGGATAATATTCCTTTATTTGCGGGAGGAATTTTATTTAGTTTATTATTTTCTTTATTTATTTCTTATATAACAACAAGACGTATTAAGCAAATTGATCAAGCAGCTTTAGAAATCAGTAATAATCATTTTGATGTTGTATTGAATACAAAAGGACATGATGAATTATCAAGTCTTTCAAGTCATATTAATACAATGTCTTCTAATTTAAAAAGGAATATGGATGCATTGAATTTAGAAATAGACCAAGTTAAAAAAATGGAACAATTAAGGAAAGAATTTATTGCTCAATTTACTCATGAAATAAAAACACCACTTGCGATTATTAATGGAAATATTGATTTGTTAGAAAATGTAGAGGATGAAGATAAGAAAAATAAGTATATAGAAGTGATTAACAAAGAAATAGGTGTTATTAATGATTTGATATTACAAATGTTAGATTTATCTAGATTAGAAGCAAAAGCAATTACTTTAGATAAAAAGGAAATTGATTTAAGAGAGTTAACGGAAGATATCATAGATGATTATGAACAGTTATTAATGGATAAAAAATTAAAAATAGAAATTCAAGGGGATGATATTTTACTTGTTGGTGATAAAAAGAGAATTGCAATGGTGATTCAAAATTATTTATCAAATGCGATAAAACATGCACTTATTAATAGTACGATTAAAATTGAAATCAAAGAAAATGAATTTTCTATTGAAAATAAAGGAAAACAAATTGATGAAAAACGTATGGATACTATTTGGGAATCCTTTGTAAGTGATGATCAAAAGGGAACAGGTTTAGGGTTAGCGATTGTTAAAAATATTCTAGAACTTCATGAAATGAGTTATGGAGTTATTAATTCAGATGATGGTGTAGAGTTTTATTTTAGGTGGCAAAAATAAATGAAAACCCTTTCTTTGAAAAATGATTATAGAATCATTAAAAAAGTATTCTTTTTTTCATAAATCAGTTCCATTTAATGAAAAAAAAGCATATAATAGGCATTGCTTAAAGGAGAGATAGTAATGAATATAATTTTAATGGGGCCACCAGGTGCTGGTAAAGGAACTCAAGCTGCTAAATTGGTGGAAAAATATGGTTTAAAACAAATTTCTACAGGGGATTTATTTAGAAAAGCAATTAAAGAAGAAACAAAATTTGGTGTTATTGCTAAATACTTTATTTCTTTTGGTTATTTAGTACCAGATGATTTTACAATTCAAATGATTCAAGAATATTTAGAAGAAAATATTAACACTGAAGAATTTAAAAATGGTTTCATCTTAGATGGTTTCCCAAGAACAATCATTCAAGCTAGAAAATTAGCTGATATTTGTTCAATGTTCAATTTTAAAATTGATGCTGTAATCAACTTAGATATTCCTGAAGATGTATTAGTTAAACG
>UQVG01000359.1 GCA_900544435.1 uncultured Erysipelotrichaceae bacterium
TACTCAATTTATCCGAACCATACTATGCACATGTGTCAGATGGTTAATTAAGAAAGATTATAGAAAATATAAAAATCATCACCAAAATTTAAAATATATAAAAGAAGATTTAGATTTTCTAGATGATTTTCCTCAAGATATTTATCTTGAAGAAAAAATATATCAAGAAATGATTCAACAATTACAAAAAAAAGCTTTTCAACTTTCTAAAGAAAATCAACAAAAATATAATGATATGATTGATTACTATACCAAATGGGTCCACCAAATTAAAACTCCTATAGCAGGATTAAAATTGATTATTCAAAATGATTATCCTGATGAAAAAATGCTTGTTGAACTTTTAAAAATAGAACAGTATGTTAATATGGCATTACAATATGTTCGTTTAGATCATATACATCATGATCTTTCTTTTCAAAAAGTTTCTCTAGATGAGCTTGTTAGTCAAGAAATCAAAAAACAATCACTTTTCTTTTTTCAAAAGAATATAAAAGTTGATTATCAAATTCAAGATCAACAAATTTTAACTGATGAAAAATGGAGTAGTTTTGCTATTGAACAAGTACTTTCTAATGCTTTAAAGTATACAAAAGAAGGAAGTATTACTTTTTATAATGAAGGTGAAAAACTTTATATTAAAGATAGTGGTATTGGAATTAAAGAAAGTGATCTTCCTCGTGTTTTTGAAAAAGGATTTACTGGTTTTCAAGGAAGAAATGATAAAAAATCTAGTGGTTTAGGACTTTATTTATGTAAGAATATTTTTGATCAATTAGGCCATCTTATTTCAATTGAATCAAAAGTAGGTCAAGGAACAACCGTTTGTCTTGATTTTAGTAAAAAAGAAATATTTATTGAATAGCCGACAAGTTGTCGGTTATTCTTTTGTAATACTATTTCTTACAAAAATGTAAGCTTTATAAGCTTATTTGTAAGATGAATCGATAGGTGTATTTTTTAAAGAAGAATACAATAAGGGTGTAGAAAAGGAGGACACAAAAAATGTCATTATTAAAAGTTAAACATTTACAAAAAATTTATTCAACACGTTTTTCAAGTCAAAAAGTAGAAGCATTAAAAGATGTTTCTTTTGATGTTGAAGAAGGTGAATATATCGCTATTATGGGGGAATCAGGAAGTGGTAAAACAACACTCTTAAATATTCTTGCTTCATTAGACAAACCTACAAGTGGAGAAGTTTTATTAGATGGTAAAGATCTTACAAAAATTTCTGATAAACATATATCTGCTTTTAGAAGAGATAATTTAGGTTTTGTTTTTCAAGATTTTAATTTATTAGATACTTTTAATGTTGCTGATAATATTTATTTACCTCTTGTTTTATCTAAAGAACCTTATGCTTTAATGAAGCCAAAGCTTGATAAACTAGCTAAACCATTAGGCATTGATCATTTATTAGAAAAATATCCGTATGAAATATCTGGTGGACAAAAACAAAGAGTTGCTGTTGCTAGAGCATTAATTACTCATCCTAAAATTATTTTAGCCGATGAACCAACAGGTGCTCTTGATTCTAAATCAACTGATCAACTTTTATCGATCTTTGATCAAATTCATCAAAGTGGACAAACTATTTTAATGGTTACTCATAGTAGTAAAGCCGCCAGTTATGCGAGTCGTGTCTTATTTATTAAAGATGGACAAATCTTCCATCAACTTTATAAGGGTGAAATGTCAAATCAAGAAATGTATCAAGCTATTAGTGATACTTTAACAATGCTTCTTTCTGGAGGTCAATAAGATGAGATTTTATTTAAAACTGGCTTTAGGAAATATTAAAAAGAATAAAAAGCTTTATAGTTCTTATTTTGTTTCTACTATTTTTTCTATCGCCCTTTATTTTATTATAAAAAATCTAGAAAATAGTCCAACATTAAATGGTCACTTAAACCTCACATTATTTTTAAATTTAGGAGGTTATGTGATTGCCCTATTCTCTTTGATTTTCTTGCTTTATACTAATAGTTTTGTGATAAAGAATCGAAAAAAAGAAATTAGTCTTTACCATATATTAGGAATGGAAAAAAGAAATGTACGTTCAATGATGTTATTAGAAACAATCATCATTGCCCTTATTTCTCTTGTAAGTGGTATTGTTATTGGGATACTGCTTTCTCAAATTACTTCTGTCATTATTTTAAGAATTATTCATAGAAGTATTCATTTTTCTCTTATTTTTTCTTTAAAAGCTTTAATACAAACTCTCATTATTTTTAGTATTATTTTCTTTTTATCAC
>UQVG01000360.1 GCA_900544435.1 uncultured Erysipelotrichaceae bacterium
TTATGCATAAATTAAAAAAATTAATTTTACTAGTATTATCTATCTCTATAGCTTCACTCTATCTCATGTTTTCTAACTCTACAGAAATAGAAGCTTCAAGTAATGATAATAATTCAATAAATTACTTAAAATTAAAAAATAAAAGTACATCCCTTTCTACTATTTATAGTGAAAAATATCAAACTCGTATACATAATCAAATTAATAAACAAAAGAAATTAAGTAATTATACTTTTCAACATCCTTTATTAATAAGGAATCCATATGGAACAAATACAACAGCTGTTTATATGTATTTTAAAACCACAGAAGAATTACAAGCAAGTTACACAATTCATTGTGATAATTACACTGATTTTTCACAAACTTTGAATTCTAATACATTGAGCGGTTATACAACAGAACATGAATATCTCTTAATTGGAGCAATTCCTAATCAAACAAATACGATTACAGTTACTCTAACAAATAAACAAGGTAAAGTTGTTGATACCTTATCATGGTCATATAATGCCCCTTCATTACAAGGCGGTGATCAATATCTTACAGTAGAATGCGATGATTCAAATACATCATCCTTATCTAACGGTCTTTATACTGTTCTTGGAAACGATGTTACTGAAGATAGTGAAGAACAAGCTTATATGAGACTTTATGATAATTACGGCATCATTCGTAGTGAAATTCCTATCGTTTCTTATAGAAGTCACCGTATTCTTTTTGAAAACAACACCATGTACTTTAGTATTTCTAGTACAAAAATAGTTGGTATGGAACAAACTGGTTATCTTTCTAAAATTTATGATACAGGTAATTATAAATTACATCATGATTACATCTTTGATAACAACAATAATATTCTTGTTCTTGCAAGTGAAAAAGAAGTAAAAACAAGTGAAGATAAAATTATTATGATTGAAAAAGATTCTGGTAACATAACAAAACTTGTAGATCTTATTGATTTATTACCTAATTATTATTCAACAACTTCTATGCCTGATGGTGCAGAAGATCTTGATTGGATGCATATCAATTCATTAGCTCTTGTTGATAAAACAAGTTTAATTATTAGTTCAAGAGAAACATCCACAATTATTAAATTAGATAATATCTATTCAAATCCAACAATTGATTACATGATTGGTTCTAATAACTTTTGGCAAGAAAGTGGATATGATTCCTTACTCTTAAATAAAACAAATGATTTTTCAATGCAAACTGGTCAACATTGTGTCACTTATGTAGAAGATAATTCTCTACCTCGAGGACAATATTATCTTTATCTTTATAATAATAACCTTGCTGTAAGTACAACACGCCCTGATTATGATTGGAAAAGTGATTCAAATTATTCAAATACTTACTATAACTAAAAAAAAGGAACATCTTAATACTATAAATATTTAGTAGATGAAAATAATCGTACTGTTGAACTTGTAAGTAGTATTCCTGTTGCTTATTCAGGATATGTAAGTAGTGTTCAAGAATTAGATGGAAATGTAATTATCGATAGTGGTATCGCAATGTCTTGGAGTGAATACAGTCAGGATGGAACTTTATTAAAAACATTTAAAACAACTGGTGGTAAATTTGTTTATCGCGTCTTTAAATACGATTATCTAGATTATTGGTTTCAATAATTAAAAAGGTGTAGTTTGTGCTACGCCTTTTATATTCCATTTTTATAAAGAATATATTGTACAAGATTTAAAAAGAATACTTGTAACTCATTCATACTTTTATCAAAGCTTTCTTGATTTATATTGTAGTTAAAATAAAGATGATTATCTTTAGGAGCAACTCCTATAAACCCAATTTTAGGTTTTATTTTCACATCTAAATAGTTAGCGTTTTGATAAAAAACAGATCTATTTGTACAAAAATCATCATATGTTTCATGTAAACTTACAATAATAACCAAATCATCTTCTTTCAAGTGAAGCTGATCAATAATTTCTTCTTCACTTCCAAGATAAACCGGTATCTCACAAGGATATCCTAAATACGTCAACGCTTTTTGACATAGTAACAATGCAAACCTATTTCCATCACCTAATATAACGATTCTTTTACATGCCATGATTTTTTTAAAAATTTGTGTTTGTATGTGAGGAAAATTATTTTTAATAATTTTCCTCATTTTTCTCATATCTACTTCTGCGTGCATATATTCTTCATACATAACATTTTTAAAATAAGAAAACTTATTAATATTAATGTTTTTTAAATATCTTACCATAGAGGTTTTAGATACAC
>UQVG01000361.1 GCA_900544435.1 uncultured Erysipelotrichaceae bacterium
GAGTAACTTTAATCACATGTTCCACCTCCATTTCATCCATATATTATATCGTTTTGCGAATTGTTTTTCCACTAAAATTACACTATTTTTTCACTATTTTCCATTACTCTGTTTCGCATTATATTTTTCACACATTAGAAACGTTTATCGCTAGGCTCACCTAAAAAAGCAGCAATGACATATTTAATCATTGCTGCTAAAGTAATGTTCCCTGGGGTAACCGAACCCACAACTGCCCCTTAGGAAAGCTCCAACCTATTGTCACTATCTGTCAAGCTCTGTAAAGCTCTGAAAGTTAGCTGATTATGTCGTTTGACAAGGAATGTGAACTGACAAATGCTCATTTTCACAAAAATAAGAAGTATGAAGCGTCGGAGTATTGGAGGTATGAGTTAGGGGCAGTGTTGGATTAATCATTTTATTCCAATTAGTTAAAGACGCTTGCATAAAACAAACTTTTATGCAGGCGTCTTTCGTTTCGTATTTTATTTGCCATAGGTATTTCCTTCTTCAGGTGTATTTCGGGGTCTTAGGGTTCTCCCTAACAAGCTAAAAATTGATAAAAAAAGAAGCAGATCCCAAAGGATCGATTCATCAATTTTTCCGTAAGTGTCCGTACACTTACTGTGCTTGCTCATATACTAATCGATCATATACTAATTGTGTAAGAACAACTTTAAGCATAATATTTATATTATTATACCATAGTTTGGAAAAATAAAAAATTATATTTCATCAACGTTTCATAAAAGGTGTGTAGAATATTATTGAAAATAGTTATAAGCTGCTATTGTGTAAAAATAAAGGAGGAAAAATTTATGAAAAAAATAGTATAAAGAGGAGCATGCCTATTACTTACGTTATGTTTGAGCTTAAGTACAGTTGGGTGTAAGAAAATAGAGAGGAGTAGTTAGGAAAGTGATAAAAAATGCTATAGCATATATTACAAGAAAGAGAAATAGAACTTTAATAATTTTTATCATATTAACTATAGTTCTTTCTTGTTTGTATTCTTGTTTAACAATAATGAAATCAAGCAATGAAATAGAAAAGACTTTATATGAAAGTTCTAATTCTTCAATTTCAATAACAAAAAAAGATGGTAAATATTTTAATGTTAATCAATTTAAAGATATTGAAAAATTAAAAGAAGTTGAAGAAATAATAATTCAATATGATGGATTAGCAAAACTAAAAGATGCTAAAGTAGTTAGCGGAGAACAAAGAATAAATAGAGAAGATTTATCTGACGAATTTAAGAATGTTGTTTCATTCGAAGCTACAAATAATACTAAAAGAAATATTTTGTTTAGCAGTAGAGTGTTTACAATTAAAGAAGGAAAAAATATAGAAGAAAATGATAAGAATTCAATTATTGTTCATGAAGAATTTGCTAAACAAAATAATCTAAAATTAGGTGATGAAGTTAATCTTGAATTACTTGACATTGAAGAAAGTGAAAAAATAAAAAGTCATAAATTTAAAATTATAGGAATCTTTTCTGGTAAAAAACAAGAAACATATACAGGATTATCTTCTGATTTTAGTGAAAATATGGTGTTTGTAGATTATTCAACAAGCCAAGAGATATTAAATAAATCAGAAAATAACAAAATTGCAAATAAAATTTTAATGTATTCTAGTAGCGCAGAATCTACAGACTTAGCCTTAAACAAATTGAAAGAGCTTAAGATTGATGAGTCAAAGTATTTTGTTCAAAAAGATTCTAATGCATTTGAAGAGTCTTTAGAGTCAGTGAGTGGAATAAAACATATGATAAAAATAATGACTTATTCTATTATGTTAGGCGGGATTATTGTTCTTTCATTGATTTTGATTCTATGGTTAAGAGAAAGAATTTATGAAATAGGTATATTTTTATCTATTGGAACATCTAAGATACAAATTATAATGCAATTTATATTCGAGTTATTATTCATATCGATACCAAGTATAATATCTTCCTTATTTTTAGGAAATGTATTGATAAAAGTAATTGCAGGTGGATTAATTAACTCAGAGAACTCAATGATTTCCGGTGGAAATTTAATAAATGATAGTAGTTTTATGTTAAATATAACAACACTTGGACAAAGTTATTTAGTATTAATAAGTATTATTGTTTTATCAGTTGTATTTGCTTCTTCATTAATATTAATCAAGAAGCCTAAAGAAATATTATCAAAAATAAGTTAGGAGACCAGCTATGAAAAGTCAACCATAAATTAGTAAAAAATTTCTTTTTCATA
>UQVG01000362.1 GCA_900544435.1 uncultured Erysipelotrichaceae bacterium
GCGATGGCAACATATAATAACAGTACATATTTTTATGTGGGAGCAGCAGTTAATGAAACCCAAAAGCCTGAAGAACGTTGGTCTAAACAAATAGCAAGAATTAAATATGCTTCTAAAACAACATTGAATAATAGAAATGCCAGCAAAATTAGATATTTGAATTATGCAAATACTAATTTAACAAGTGTGGGAACAGTAAATAGAGTAGCCTGTGCAGCATCATCTTCACAGTTTATTATTAGAACACAGGTTACTAGTGGAAAGGTTCAGTATAGCATATATGAATTAAGTGCAATTAATAAAGCTTTTGATGAAGCAGATGGAAGAACAGACAAAACAGTATCATTTAAGGGAAATACAACACTTAAAAAGGCTTGCACTAAATCGTTTGTGCAGTCAAGCAATGCGAATAATTTGGTTTATCCAAATGGTTCATTTCAGGGTATGGATTTAACAAATGGCGGAAATATATATCTAGCAGGTGGTGGGTATAACGATGCTTTTAATAGAGTGGCTAAAATGTCTTCATCTGGCAAATATATATTCAGATGGAATATTACTGAAATAGGACAAAAGAATAATGAGATAGAAGGAATTAAATCAAAAAATACGAAAATATTTTTTGCAATGAAAAGCGAAAACACTAAAAATGACAAAAGAATTTTTAGTGCTACAGTAAAATAGTGATTTGATTTTAAATTGTACGAATAATTTTTAAAATCATGCAATAAAATTGGAAAATTATTCGTACAATTATTAAAGAATGGAGGTGCAAAAAATGAAAGGAAATATTAAAAGAATAGGATTGGTGTTGCTTACTTTACTTACATTATCATTAGGTACGCTTGTAGTTAATGCAGAAACAAAAGATAGTGATTTTGTAATTGAAAATGGTGTCTTAAAGCAGTACAAAGGTAATGATGATACTGTTTACATACCGGAGGGAGTAACAAAAATTGCTTCAGATGCATTTAAAAATAATGAAATTTACAATGATAAAAGGACATATGCATTTGAAGATGATAATTATATTTTGCTTACTGATAAATTTTGTGCAAGAAAGATTGTTCTATCATCAACGGTGAAGGAGTTAGAAAGTTATGCAATCCCCACAAGAACAAAGGAATTAGTTTTAAATGAAGGACTTGAGATTCTTGATGATAGTGCATTACGAGATTCATCAATCAAGGTTTTAAAACTACCATCCACTTTAAAAAAGATAGGTGATGCGTTTTCACCTTATGTAAAAAAGATAACGGGGAATTGCAAGGAAGTAGAAGTGACAGACAAAACATTTATATCTGCTCATGATTTGAGAGTTTTAGAACTTGCGGGAGTTAAAAATATACCAAAGGGATTATTTAGTGAATGCAGGAAAATTACAAGGATGTCATTAACAGGAAGCTATGCAGAAATAAAAACAACTGACTTAAGAAAACTTAAAAAATTAAGAGCTATAAATACATCAAAAGCAATTCAGGGGAATTTGAAAGAATATTGCAAGAGCTTAAAAAATAATAAAATAACTGTGTCGTCTGAAATGAAAAAATTTGGAGATTTTTTTATTGAAAATAAAAAATTAGTTGAATATACAGGAAACAGCGAAATTGTTAAAATTCCAAATGGTGTCAAAGTCATAGGTGAAGAGGCTTTTGCAGGAGAAATAAACATTAAGAAGATTGTTATGCCTAATACTGTACGAAAAATTGAAAAAGGAGCTTTTGAAGTTTGTGATATGTTGAAGAGTGTTAAGTTTTCAAAGAAGTTAATAAGTATAGGAGATGAAGCGTTTTGCTGGAATACAATGATGGAAAAATATAATCTTCCAAAATCATTAAAGAATATTGGAAAGAAAGCCTTCAGAAAAAATTATAGTTTAAAAACTGTCAATGTACCTAAAAAGGTTAAAACTATACAGTTTGCAACATTTGAAAATTGCGTAAATTTAAAGAAAGTTAATATGAAATCTGTAACTAGTATCGAAAGAAGAGCTTTTTGCGGAGATAAAAAATTGAAAAAAGTAAAGCTTAATAAAAAGGTAAAGGTCGGAAAGAAAGCTTTTCTTTTCACAAAAGTAAAGGGACAGAAAACAACTTAAAATAAAAATAGGGTATGTTTAAAAGGGCTCTTTGCCAAGAGTGGGGGTAAAAAGATTTTTAAAAATCACCTTAAATGAATCTCGAAGTTCTGTTTTTTACAATCAACCCATAAGTTAGTCCTG
>UQVG01000363.1 GCA_900544435.1 uncultured Erysipelotrichaceae bacterium
CATCAACAAAAACTTCTCGAGTCTCATGATTTAATACTATATTTTTGAATTCATCTTTTCTTTTATAAGAGACATGTTGAAAATTAAGATATTTTTGGATATTTCTTTCGACTTTAAGTTGTAATTCTTCTAAATTAAAAGGTTTTAAAAGAAAATCATCTGCTCCTAACTTTAAAACTTCAATTTTTGCTTCTTCTTCATTTTTAGCAGATACAGTAATAATAGGCACATCGCTTACTTTTCGTATTTCTTGGATAATTTCTTCACCTGAAATTCCTGGTAACATTAAATCCAAAATAACACAACAAATATCTCTTTCATTTTTTAATCTCAATAAACCTTCTGTTCCTGAAAAAGCTTGAATTGTTGAATAGCCTTTTATCACAAAATAATCATTAATAAAATTATTAATATCACTATCATCTTCTACAATCAAAACACAGTGCATCTTTTCACCTTCTTTTTTCTAGCATTATACCTTATTTTAAGCGATATCTCGATAACAAAACACATAAATTCCTAAAGTCAAAGAAATCAGTATAAAAATAAAACCAACAAATTCTGTTTTATAAATGATGCTTGTGCTTAGATTATTTAAATAAGCTAGGTGATCTAAACATGTTACTGGATCAATTTCTGATAGATGAATAGAGGTTGCTATTGCTGAAATGAAAATCATTATAAATTGATATAAAATTGTAAAAAGTGTCGTTGCCATATTACTTTTAAATAAAATTCCTATAAAAATCATCATTCCAGTAAAGCCAATATAAAGAGGTAATTGTAATAAGATAATCTTTAAAACAGTTATTAACTCACTCAATCGAATGCTTACAAAGCCATTAAATAAAATACTCATCATTAAACCTAAAACGACATATAAAATAGGTAATATCAAGGCAAACAAAGCACATATAAGCATTTTTGAAAGATAAATCGTTGTTCGTGAGTATTGATAAGAGACTGTATTTTTAATTGTTTTATATTTAAAGTCAGAAATAAAAACATTAATAACAATAGGTATTAAAAAGAAAAGTATAACATTCGATCCTTTTAAAAGTTCTATCATCATTTGTGTTCCTTTTTTACCAAAATGAACAAGATTATAATTCATACTATCTGACATCAAAGTCATCACGCCATCTCCACCTTGAGCTAAACCATTTCCTAATAAAAGAATACCTAAAAATCCTAATGTAATCCAAAGTAAGATCTTACTCTTCCATAATTTATAAAAATCAGCTTTTATAATATTAAACATGACTTTCCACTCCTTTAATCAATGATAAATAATAATTTTCTAAACTGACATTTGAAATATTCATTTTATTAAGAATGACCCCTTCTTGAATTAAAGTTGTTGCTACTAATGAACTTTCATTTACAAAATCATAAAGATAAATTGTATGATCATCCATGACTTTGAAATTTTCTGTATGTAATTTTTGTTCAAGAGTTATTGTTGCAAGGCCAATATTTTCAACATCTAAAGAAATATATTTTTTTAGTTTCTCTTGTAATTTTTCAGCCGTAATTTCTTCACTCATTTGCCCTTGATGGATAAAACCATATCTTGTCGCTATCATTTCTAATTCATCTAAAATATGACTTGAAATAAGCATTGTAATACCATATTTCTTATTAAGATGGCTTAATATTTCTCTTAATTCTACAATACCTTGTGGGTCTAAACCATTTAATGGTTCATCTAAAATCAGTAAATCAGGATTATTAATTAAAGCAAGAGCCAACCCTAATCTTTGTTTCATTCCTAAAGAGTAGTTTTTATATTTCTTTTTCCTAACATTTTCTAAACCTACCATCTTTAATACTTTTTCAATACTATTTATTTCAACAATTCCTTTATATTGAACATAATATTTTAAATTTTCATAGGCAGTCATATAAGGATAAAATGCTGGATTTTCAATAATTGCACCTATTCTTGATCTATTTATTTGATTATCTAAAGAATCAAATAACTCTAACTGTCCTTGTGTTTCTTTAATCAATGACATAATGATTTTCATGGTCGTTGATTTACCTGCCCCATTTTGTCCAATAAAACCATATATATCCTTTTGATAAACGGTCATATTTAAATGATTTAATATTTCTGTTTGTCCTCTTTTTTTAGAAATATCTCTTAATTTTATTACTGTATTATTCATTTAACATCCTTCTTTCTGGATAAAAGTATATTTCAAATACATTTACTT
>UQVG01000364.1 GCA_900544435.1 uncultured Erysipelotrichaceae bacterium
TCCTCTATATCCGGACAGTATAACTATTTATAAAGGACGAGTATGGTGTGCTAAGGGTTCTACAATTTATTATTCAGCTTTGGGTACATACAACGATTTTGAAACGGAAAATGATGCAGGATATATAAATGACTTCCATACAGATACTGCTGATATTACTGTAATGAAAGCTTATAAAGATTATCTTGCTGTTTATAAAAAAGAACGAGTATATTTATTGTCGGGTTCAGATCCTACAAATTTTTCAATCAGTTTATTTGCAGATAAGGGGTCTATCGCTAAAAAATCAATTGTTAACGTTGATAATAAGCAATATTTTTTAAGTAATAATGGGATTTTCGCATTAGAGCAAGTAGGTGAATTAAATCAAATTCGTCTTGGTTCGGAAATATCATTAAAGATTAAAGATGAATTTAATAATAATTTTGATACTCCAAGAATGAAAGATTCAATTGCACTGCATTATCAGAATAAAAGTCAGACTTGGTTTTTTCTTCCATACTTAGGAGATAATTATTATCATACAATTTGGATAAATGATTATGTTAATAAAGCTTGGTACAAAAGAGTTTTACCTCAAAATATTACAACAGCTTGTAATTTTAACTCAAAAATTGTTACAGGAGATGATTCAGGTAAAATTTATTACGAAGATTATGGCACTACATTTGATGGAAAAAGTATTCCATTTTTGTGGAAGTCTCCGTTTTTATCATTGGGTAACGTGCATCATCGTAAATTAATTGATGAATTTTACTTTGTATTAGATGATTTGCATGATAATAATTTTAAATTTTCAATTTTTAAAGATTATGACAGTGGATATTCAGAAGATAAAGAGAGAATTACTTTAAGGTATCATAATCACTTAATTTGGGCAGATGATTCTATGTCAGATGAATCTCAATTCTGTTGGGCATTGGAAGATGCTGACGGCCCAATTTGGTCAATAAATACCGATGTTTTAGAAAAAGCTGAAATATTTGGTAGTTGTTATTCTGTTCAGCTTTGTGTTGAAGGCGATGAAGTTGATGATAATTGTGCAATTATAGGGCTTCAATTTAGAGAAATATATAACGATGAATAAATGTTTTTAGTATGTTCACCACTCATTTGTATATAGGTTTATTTAAAAATGAAAGGAAATCGAAATGTCAGAGTTTTCAACAACTTATTCTGCTTTTATTCCACAACTTTGGAGTAAAAAGTTAAATCAAATGTTAGAGAAAAACTGTGTTATGATGCAGTGTGTTAATAGAAATTGGGAAGGTGAAATTACTCAGCAAGGTGATACAGTTAAGATTATTACTCCTGCTGATGTTACAGTTTCTACTTTAACAACTGATAATATTGCATATGCTGCATTAACTCCAAAATCTCAAGATTTAAAAATTGATCAAAAGAAGTTTTTTGCATTTAAAATTGATGATGTTGCAAAAGTTCAATCTAACACTGATATTATGGAAGCTCATTTAGCAAATGCTAAAAAAGCTATTGAAGAGGTTCAAGATTCTTACTTATTAGCAATGCATACTAATGTCACAGAAGAAAATACTGTTGGTACTGAAGAAGAACCAATTACTCTAGATAAATCAACTATTTATGAAAATTTTGTTAAATTATCATTAGCTTTGAAAAATTCTGATGCTATTTATCCTGGAGTAAGACCTTGGGTTGTAATTAATCCGACAATTGAATCTTATTTATTGCAAAGTCCTGAATTTATTAGTGCCTACAAAGTGGCAGATGAAACTTTAAGAGAAGGTGCTATTGGAAGAATTGCAGGCATGGATGTTCTAGTTAGTACAAATTTAACAGATGTAGAAAGTAAATATTATGTTTTAGCAGGTACAAATGATGCCATAACTTTTGCCTCTCAACTTGCAAAAATAGAAAGTCTTCGAGATAAAGACAGTTTTTCAGATTTAGTACGAGGATTATATTTGTATGGTGCTAAAACTGTTCAACCTAAAGCTTTAGCAAAAATGGTTATTACTTCTCCAGTAGCAGCTTAGGTATTGAACTGGGATGTGCTCTCTTTGTTTATTTTGAAAGAGGGTGCATCCTTTGAATAAGTAAGGAGAAAAAGATGTTTGATGATATAAAAACGAAGATTATAGAACTGGCAAAGAATGCGGTTCTCAATGCCAACTACATGATGGAGAAACTGAAGGATTACTATCCAATGGCATATGACCACACTTGCATGCAC
>UQVG01000365.1 GCA_900544435.1 uncultured Erysipelotrichaceae bacterium
AAAAATTCTTTTACTATTTTGTTCTACAAAATTTTGATATTCTTCTTTATAATTAGAAATTTCTAAAAGGAAAACATATATCGTTGTTAAGCTGTCATTAATGGATTTATTATGAATTTTATCTATCGCCTCTTTTACTGTAGATAAATTCTTTTCAATATACTTATTTGACAACAATAATTTTGGAATATTCATTATATAAATACGCATCACCATACCAAACAAAACAATTATAATCAATGCATAGATTACTACTCTTTCTAAATGATCAACATTCATAACAGCAATCAAAAAAGCCAATAAATAATAAACGAGTATAATGAATCGATAAGTAAAAACTATCTTATTCTTCATCATTTTTCCCTACTTAGAAAGATATAAATCTAGAGGTGTTTTTGTATGTTCAACAACATATCCACTACCTCCTCGATCTTTTACATCTTCGACCATTGTTGTTATTAAAAGAGGTTGTTTTTTCATCTATCGTCATGACTGTAAACCAACCAAGTTCTGTTCCTGTTGTATCACTTTGACTTTGTTTAATTTCTGCCGTTCCTGTTTTACCTGCAAGAATGACATTATCATGATAGATGGCATGTCCTGTTCCATTTTCATCCGCAATGGCATTAATAAGATCTTCTTTTATTGTTTTTGTTGTCTCTTTTGAAAAAACATTTTTAATCCATGTTTTTGTTTTTCCTTGAACGATATGTGGTTGATAGATTGATCCATTATTAACAAAAGCACTATAGATACTTGCAAGTTGTAGAGGATTCATCAGAATTTGTCCTTGTCCATAACCACTATCAGCAATTAATTGATCACTTACTTTTTGATTTTTATTGATATACTGACTTTTATTTAAAGCAAGTTCAAAAGGAATCTTTTCACCAATCTTTAAGTTTTTATAATATTTAAACAAATTATCTTTTCCAATAGTTAAGGCACTTCTTGCAAAATAAACATTATCAGAATACGTGATGGCATTCTTTAAATTATTAGGTGAAGGAGCATGTAATGTTGTCACATAATAATTGCCCCAACTTGAATCCTTTTGCCATTTATCTTTAGCACCTAAATCCTTATCTGGATCAATTGTCTTTGTTTCTAAACCAATAGCTGCTGTAATAGGCTTCATTGTTGATCCAGGGGTATAAGTTTGTTTATAACGACTCATTAAAGGTTGATTACTATCATTATTTAAAGCATTCCATTTATCTGTTGAAAGTCCTAAGACAAAATCATTATTTGAATAGGATGGTGTTGAAACAAGCGCTAAAACTTCTCCTGTTTGTGGATTTAAGGCAACAGAAGCACTTTTATCATTTTGATATTCATTATAAAGACTTTGTTGTAAATCAATATCAATTGTTAAACGAATATCTTTACCATCTTTTGCTTCTTTTTGGGCAACTGTTTTAATGACATTATTATTTTCATCAACAATGACAATTTTTCCACCTACTTCTCCACGTAACTCTTTTTCATATGTTGCTTCAATACCACTTCTACCAATTATTGAATTACTTGTATAACCTTCATTTTTATGTTTTTTTAAGTCTTCTGAATTAACATTTTGGACATACCCAATGATATGAGATGTTATTTTATCATAAGGATAAACACGCATAGAAATCGTATTGATTTTAACACCTTTAATATTTAAAATTTCTTGTTGAATCAATTGATTTTTTACTTGTTCTGATACATTTTTAATAAGTACAAAAGAATCATCTTTGATCCAAGATGCACTCATTTTCTTTTGAATGGTTTCAACATCCGTTTCTAAATACTTAGCTATTTGTGCATAATCATTTTCACCATTCAATTTTCCTCTTACAAGACCAACAGAATAAGCATTTCCTTGTTTAGCTAAATATTTTCCATTTCTATCTAAAATATACCCTCTATAAGGTTGTGTCGTAATCACTTTTACTTTGTTCTTATCAGAAAACTCATCAAAAATAAGTTGCTTATTAAATTTAATTTGTTCATTTTTAATTTCAATCTTATTTTTATATTTAACTTTTCCAGCTACAGTATCCATCGATATTTGATATTGAACCATATTATCTTTTTCATCTATTACTTTTACCTGTATATTACTTGGATTTATTACATCATAGATTTCTTTATGCTTTTCAATAAAATATTTTTGTGTAGGAGTATAGACTGTCTTTTGATCTAACATTTGATACATTTGTTTATA
>UQVG01000366.1 GCA_900544435.1 uncultured Erysipelotrichaceae bacterium
ATGAGCCAACAGGGGCACTTGACTCAAAATCATCAAAAATGTTGTTAGAAAAAATCAGCTATTTAAATATTAAGAATATGGCAACAATTCTGATGGTTACACATGATGCCTTTACGGCAAGTTACGCATCAAGAGTAATATTTATCAAGGATGGCAGAATCTTTAATGAACTTCTCAGAGAAGGAAGAAACAGAAAAGAGCTTTTTGATGATATTATGGACGTGGTAACAATGTTAGGTGGAGAGTTAAACGATGCTTTTTAAATTATCATTAAAAAATATTGTAAAGAGTATTAAGGATTACGCCATCTATTTCTTTACTCTTGTGTTAGGTGTTGCAATTTTTTATGTGTTTAATGCCATTGAGTCACAGACTGTAATGATGAAGGTTTCTGATAATACAGCTGAAATTATAAGATTGATGACAAATGTATTGTCGGGTGTAAGCGTTTTTGTATCATTTGTTTTAGGATTTTTAATTATTTATGCTTCGAGATTTTTAATAAAAAGAAGAAACAGGGAGTTTGGAATATACTTAACGCTTGGAATGGGAAAAAGGAAAATATCTTTTATTCTTTTTATTGAAACTTTGGCTATAGGTATGATTTCTTTAGCTACAGGACTTATAGTAGGTGCAGGATTATCACAACTTATGAGTATTTTTGTGGCAAATATGTTTGAAGCAGACATGACAAAGTTTAAGTTTGTATTTTCTCTAAGTGCATGTATTAAAACATTAGTTTATTTTGGAATTATATACATTCTCGTAATGTTGTTTAATACTATTATAATTGGAAGATGTAAATTAATAGATCTTATTAATGGAAATCGAAAATCAGAAAAGGTCACAATGAAGAATCCTATTGTGTGCATCTTTGTTTTCATAATTTCTATGGCTTTTATAGGCTACGGTTATTACGGTGTAATGGGTGGATATAGTAATTTAGATGACCAAATGTTATTTAAAGTAATTTTTGCAGGAAGTGTGGGAACATTGTTTTTGTTCTGGTCATTATCAGGTTTGATTTTGAAAATAGTAATGTCTGTTAAAAAGGTATACTACAAAGATTTAAACAGTTTTGTATTAAGACAGATTAGCAGCAAAATTAACACAACTGTAGTTCAGATTACAATTATATGCTTAATGTTATTTGTTACTATTTGTATTTTTTCAAGTGCATTATCTATAAAAACTTCCATGGATAACAATATTAAGGAACTGGTACCTGTTGACATTCAGTTGTCAAAGAATGTTAACAGCGACTTTAGTGATAATAAGAAAATAGCTAAAGATAACAAGATTTCCATTGAGAATACTTTGACAAATAATGGTTTTGATTACAAAACTAATTTTAAAGACATTGTGAAATTCAATACTTACGAAGCAGATAAGTTTACAATTAAGGATACACTTGGGGACAGTTATAAGCAGGTGGCAGAACAGTATAAGTTTTTGGCTGTTGACAATAATGAAGTCATAATGAAATTAAGCGATTACAATAAGATTGCAAAGCAGTATGGTCATACAACTTACGAACTTAAAGATGATCAGTATATGATAATTGCCAATTTTGTAAATATGATGGAGATTAGAAATATTGCTCTAAGGAACGGGGAAAAGATAACGATAAATGGAAAGGATTATAGTCCTAAGTTTAATCAATGCAAAACCGGATTCGTTGAAATATCAGGAAGCGTGTCTGAAACAGGAGTCTTCATATTGCCTGACAATGCAGTGGAAAATTTAGAGTTACATCAAATATGGCTAAATGCCAATTATAATGCATCCACAAAAGAACAGCGACAGAAGGTTGAGAATGAAATAAACAAATTAATTGAAAAAACATGGCTTAAAACATCAATAATGACAGTAAATACAAAAAATGATATTGAACAGTCATGCATAGGATTAAGTGCCATGGTTACTTTTATTGGACTTTATCTTGGAATAATATTCCTGATTTCAAGTGCGGCAATACTTGCTTTAAAAGAATTGTCTGAGTCAACAGACAACAGGGAAAGATATGTAATGCTTAGAAAACTTGGTGCCGATGAGAAAATGCTAAACAAAGCATTGTTTAAACAGATAGGGCTGTTCTTCGGATTTCCGCTTTTCATAGCAATCATACATTCAATCGTAGGAATAAAATTCTGCAATACAATACTTCTATCAATTGGCCGAACAGGACTGTTACCATCAATAATAATGA
>UQVG01000367.1 GCA_900544435.1 uncultured Erysipelotrichaceae bacterium
TTTGTATTGCTTTTCCATTTTCAAAAAAAACAGCTCCTAATTCAATAATTTTTTCCTTTTGAGGATCTAGACCTGTTGTTTCCACATCAAAAGCGATAAATCTTTTTTCAAGTTGTTTTTTAACTTCTTGATCATATTTTACCTTAATAAGTTCTAACATTTTATAATCTCTCTAAAAAATGAGCAAGTCTTTGATAACATTTATGGAATGAAGCCAAATTTAATTTTTCATCAGGCGTATGGATATCAAACATATCTGGCCCTAAAGTAATAATATCTAAATCTTGAAGCGTACCTTTAAAAATTCCTGTTTCTAATCCACCATGTGTTCCCTCTTCTTTTAAAGTAATACCTTCTGTTTCCTTTACAAAATCAACATATTTTTTTCTAAGCTTAGAATCTTCATCATAATTCCATCCAGGATAATTATTATCTAAAATATATTTTGCATTAAACATAGTTGCTAGTAAACTTAATTGGTTTGAGAGTTCATCTTTAGCTGATTCCATTGGTGAACGAATTGAAAAATAAATATTAAATTTTTCATTCATTTCAACAACCCCCATATTTAATGAAACATTTGTAAGATCCATTTTTAAAGATTTATGCATAAAACCATTAGGCATTAAATACATCATTGAAACTATTTCTTGGCTTTCTTTAACTGAAATCACTTCATTTAAAGAATCTGTTTTTTCTAAACGAACAAAAACGTGATCATCACTTTCTTTTAACTCTTCTTTTAAATCATTTTCTACTTTTAAAACAACTTCTTTAATTTTTTCAAAATCATCATTTGAAGCAAAAACACTGACACATTCACGAGGAATAGCATTATCCTTTAAACCACCTTTAAAACTTCCTAATGAAAATTCAATATCATTTAAAGAAAGATGATAATAAACACGTGCCATCATTTTGTTAGCATTTCCTCTTTCTAAATGAATAACACCACCTGAATGTCCACCTTGTAAACCACCTACATAAAGTTGATAACAAGGTAATGTATTTTTTTGATAAGAAAGTTCTTTTTCAACAACTGCTCTTCTTCCCCCAGAACAGCTTACAGTAATAATATCTTCTTCTCCACTATCTAAACCAATCATTTTTTTAGCTTTTAAAGTACTTTTATCAAGTCCCATAGCACCATTAAGTCCAACTTCCTCTTGTACTGTAAAAACACATTCTAATGCTGGATGTTTTAAACTTTCATCATCTAAAATAGCAAGCATATAACATACCCCTACGCCATCATCAGCTCCTAGTGTTGTTTTATTGGCATGTAAAAATCCATCTTCTTCAATAAGTTCAATTGGATCTTTTGAAAAATCATGATCACTATCATTATTTTTTTCACAAACCATATCCATATGTCCTTCTAACATCACAGTTTCATGATCTTCATATCCTTTAGTTGCTTCTTTAAACAATACGATATTATGCATTTTGTCCCTTACATATTTTATATTTCTTTCTCTTGCAAAGTTTTCTACATAATCACAAATTGCTTTTTCATTATAAGATCCTCTTGGAATCTTTGAAATTTCTCTAAAATAATATTCTACTTTTTCCATATAATTTCCCCTATACTAATGTTCTATTCATCCACTTATTGGATTTATATCTAATCATAAAACAAATCGATCTAAAAATCCAGTCAACAATCATGGCCCACCATACACCGATGACTCCCATATGTAAATATAAGGCAAATACATAGCTCAACGCAAAACGGAAAGTCCACATTGAAAATGTCGAAACAACCATTGTAAAAGTTGCATCATTAGCAGCACGTAAAGTATTTGGGAAAGAAAATGCCATTGGCCAAACAAAGAAATCAAAGACACAGTGAAGTGAAACCATTGATACCGCTAAATTGGCTGTTGCTTGTGGTAAAGCATAAAATCTTAAAATATATCTTACGCCTACAAGTAAAATACCTGCCGAAACAATAGTAGAAATATAAGCAATGATCATTAATTTCTTTGTATAATATTTAGCTTGTTGATAATCATTAGCTCCTATACATTGACCAACAACTGTTAAAATAGCAAGTCCTAAAGCCATTCCTGGAACAACCGCAATTGATGTTAAACTAAAGGCAACAGCATGGGCTGCAATCGCTGCTGTTCCAAAGGTTGATGCAAGTCTTTGTACAAGAATTTTCCCCATTTGGAACATTCCATTTTCTAAACCATTAGG
>UQVG01000368.1 GCA_900544435.1 uncultured Erysipelotrichaceae bacterium
TTTAGTCATGTGTGCTACAGGAATTATTGTTTTTTTTAAATTCAAAAATAATTCATTAACTGAAATGTTGAAAGAAGCTAAAAGTATGAATGCTTATCAACTTGTTTGTGATATGGAAATGGCACAAAATGATGAACTTAAAAGCTATGAAGTGAAAGTAGATTACTTAAAAAAAGAAAAACAAAAATATTATCGTGTAGAACTTTATGATAAAAGTTTGAATCAATCACAAATTATTATTAAAAATCAAAAAGGAGTTTATGTTTTAACACCAACACTTAATCAAATGTTTAAGTTTCAAAGTGATTGGCCAGAAAATAGTCCTAAACCTTATATTTATCATTACTTATTAAATATTTTAGAAAATAATAAGGTAAAAAAGATTGAAAAAGGTTATCAAGTTGAAGCAAAAGTAAAATATCCAAATGATTCTCGCATTATTAAACAAGAAGTGATTTTTGATAAAAAACTTAAACCATTAATTATTTTATGTTTAGATCAAGATGAAACAGAAATTGTTACTTGTAAAGTAAATGAATTTCATCGCAATAAAAAGTTTAATAACAAACATTTTAATCAAAACCAAGCCTTAAAAGAAGCAAAAAAAGATGTTAAAACAGCAGCTAGTAGTGATGTATTATATCCTGTTTCTTTATTAGGGGCTAAATTAGAAAGTGAAACAGTTTCTTCAATAGAAGGAGATAAAAATCATATTCTTAAATTTAGTGGTGATAAAAGTTTTACAATGATTGAAACACAAGTAAATAATCAACAAGTGATGCAGTTTTCTAATGATGAAGTTATTGATTTAATAGATGGATTTGCTTATTATCAACCTGGAAAACTCTCAATGATGTATCATGGAATGATGTGTTCTTTATATTCACAAGATTTAACGAAAGAAGAAATGATTTCGGTAATGACAAGTATGCAAACTTCATCGACAAAATAAAGAGATTTCAAATTGAATTATGAAATGGGTTGGATTATACTATTGTTTGGAGGTGTCGTTATGAATTTAAAGCGTGACACGTATGCAATTGTAGATTTGGACCATTTAAAATATAATGTTGAATTGGCACATAGTGAATTTAAAAGACCATTGATGGCTGTTATTAAAGCGGATGCTTATGGTCATGGATATAAAGAGGTTGCTAGTTTTTTAAAGGATATTGATTATATTGAAATGTTTGCAGTCGCAACACTTCAAGAGGCAATTGAATTAAGAGAATTAGGAATTGATAAGGGAATATTGATTTTAGGAGCTATTCCAACAAGTAAGGAAGATATTGATTTAGCTATTAAATATGATATTTCTCTAACAATGGTATCTGTTGCTTATTTAAAATTATTAGATCATTTAATTGATGAAGGACAAACATTAAAAGTGCATATCAAGTTAGATACTGGAATGCATCGTATTGGTTTAATGTCTAAAGAAGAATTATCGACTTTATTAAGACTTGTTAATCCTGATAAATTTAATGTAGAAGGAATCTTTACACATTTTGCGACAGCTGATGGTGATGATGTTGCATTTGAAAAACAAAGAAGTCTATTTTATGAAATGGTAGGTAATTGTAAATTTAAATATATTCATTGTTGTAACTCAGCAGCAATGACTTATCATCGTGATGAAAAATCTAATATGGGAAGACTTGGGATTACTATGTATGGATGTTCACCAAATGGTGAAGAAGAAACAAAGTTTAAACAAGTCATGTCACTTTATACAAAAGTAGCAATGATTAAAAAAATACCTGCAGGAGATAAAGTAGGGTATGGTTTAACTTATACTGCAAAAGAAGATGAATATATTGCAACATTACCTATTGGTTATGCAGATGGTTTTATTAGAAAAAATCAAGGACGTAAAGTTTATATCAATGGTAAATATTATGAAATTGTTGGACGTGTGTGCATGGATCAAATGATGGTCAGAGTGGATGAAAATGTGAAAATAGGAGATCAAGTAGAAATTTTTGGTGAACATATTTCACTTGAAAGTATGGCTAAAGATTTAGATACGATTTCATATGAAGTTTTATGTTTGATTTCTAAACGTGTACCAAGAGTATATGTTCAAAATGGACAAATAAAAGAACTGTTATAAAAAAACGAACTCAGTTGAGTCAATGTCATTAAGTTAAGGTGGCATTGTACAAAAGACAGTTCTATTTATGTTA
>UQVG01000369.1 GCA_900544435.1 uncultured Erysipelotrichaceae bacterium
ATCTTTCCTTTTTTCTTCTTTCAATGGACAAATAGTCCAAAAAAAAGAAGTCCATAATGGACTTCTTAAATACCTTTATCTAGTTTTACTTTTTTAACAATCTTTCTACTAAATCATCATTAACGATTTCATAACCATCAAAATGATAATCATACAATCCTTGACCTTGAGTAATAGAACGTAAATCAATTGCAAATTCTAATATTTCTACTTGAGGAATACGACATACAAGTTTAATTAAACTATCATCTAAACTATCTGTTTCAAGTACTTTACCACGTTTTTTATTAACATGTGACATCAAATCACCTAAATATTCTTCATCAATATAGATATTTAAAATAACATAAGGTTCTAATAAACATGGATCAAGATGTTTCATTGCTTCTTTAAAACACATCATAGTTGCTGTTTTAAAAGCTTGTTCACTTGAATCTACACTATGATAAGAACCATCTAATAAAGTAGCTTGTATACCTAAAACAGGATAATGACCAATAACTCCTTCTTTAACACTTTCGATTAATCCTTTTTCAACAGCAGGGAAATAAGCTTTTGGGACAGCTCCACCAAATACTTTTTCTTTAAATGTATAAGATTGACTATAATCTTTTGTTGGTTCAAAAAGAATTTCTACTTCACCATATTGACCATGACCACCAGATTGTTTTTTAAACTTTGTACGTTGAGTATAACTTTTACGAATTGTTTCACGATAAGAAACTTTCATATCACTTAATTTAACATCAATTTTAAACTTAGATTTTAATTTAGCAACAACACTTTCTAAATGAATATCTCCAATACCATAAATACATTGTTGCTTTGTTTCATGATTATTTTCGAATCTTAAAGTTTGATCTTCTTCTAATAATCTTGTAATACCACTAGTAATCTTTTCTTCATTTGCTTTACCAACAGGTTGAATAGCTTTACCATAATAAGGTTTAGAAAAATGAATAGGTTGATATTTCATACGATAATCTAATGTACATAAAGTATCATTTGTTGAAGAATGTGCAAGTTTTGTCATACAACCAATATCTCCAGCACACAATTCATTCACTTCAATGAGTTCTTTTCCTCTTTTTATGTAAAGTTTATTTACTTTTTCAACTTCATTTTTATTGACATTTAATAAAGACATTCCTGTTTGAATATGTCCTGTACATACTTTAAAAAGTGATTCTCTTCCTACAAAAGGATCAACAATTGTTTTAAAAATGAATAATGAAGGTGGAAGACTTTCATTAAAACCAATGATATCTTCTTCATGAGTATCAATATTTTCTACAATAATAGAGTTACATGTATCTCCTGCAGCAGGGAAGAAAGCAACCATTGAATTTAATAAAATTTGAATACCAATATTACTTGTTCCACATAAAACAGGAATCAATGTTTGATTCATAACTCCTTGACGTAAAGCCCAAGAAATTTCTTCTTTAGTAAATGGTTCTTCATTCAAAAATTTTTCTAATAAATCATCATTTGTATTAGCAACAGCTTCATCAATCATTTCTTTAACAGGCATGACTTCATCCATCATATTATCTGGAATAGGGAAAGGTTCTGTATGTTCTCCTTTAAAAATACGTCCTTCCATTTTAGCTACGTTAATATAACCAATCATCTTATCATGATCCATAATTGGTACTTGAATAGGAGCAATTCCTTTACCATAAGCCTTTTTAAGTTGATTTAGTTTTTCTTTATAATCGGCATCTGGATTATCTAAGCCATTAATATAAATAATTTTAGCTTTATCTTTTGCTTTAAACATGGCTTGTTTTGTTCCAATACTAATATCCTTATAAGAAGGAACAACAATAACAGCTGATTCTGCTACATGTAAAGCCGCTTCAACTTCTCCTACATAATCAAAATTACCAGGAGTATCTAATAAATTAATTTTACAATGATCCCATTCTAAAGGAATAAGAGATAAATTAATTGAAGATTGACGTTTGATTTCTTCAACGTCATAGTCGGAAATAGTTGTTCCTTGACTAATAGTTCCTATTTGTTGAGATATCCCTGCGCGTTTAGCCATTGCTTCAATAACGCTTGTTTTTCCTGAACCAAGATGTCCTAAAACAGCTACATTTCCAATATTATTTGAGTGATATAAATTCATAGACATTCCCCTTTCTTATATAATTATATTATACAATGATTTCTT
>UQVG01000370.1 GCA_900544435.1 uncultured Erysipelotrichaceae bacterium
AATTGAGGGTAGTGTATTTACGCTATTTAATATAGATTTTTGACACTACCTACAACTGAAAGAGGGGAGTTTATGAAATTTAAGTTTTCAATCAAATTAGCAATTATTTCATTAATCGGAAACTTTATTATCGCTATTGGAGTTTCCACATGTCGTATTTCACAAATGGGAATTGATCCATTTACATCAATGACAACTGGAATCAGTGGTTTATTAAATATACCTTTAGGTGTTTTTCAAGGAAGTATTAACGCTGTTTTATTTTTAGTTTTAATTTTATTAAGTAGAAGTAATTTAAAATACTTAAATATTGGAGCCATTATTAATATGTTTTTACTAGGCTTCTTTGTACAATTCTTTAATAATGTTTATTGTCAATTATTTAATGTTACTTCACCTGATGTCATTCCATTTTCTTTACCAATGAAATTTGTAGTTTTAGCGATTGGTATTCTATTATGTACACTTGGATGTTCTTTATATATTACATCAGATCTTGGAACAGGATGTTATGATGCTTTATCAATTTATATGGCAGATGTTATGTCACCTTCTTATCCTGTATGTCGTATTATGACAGATGTCATTTGTGTTTTAATTGGTTTTGTTACAGGTGGACCTTTAGGAATAGCCACAATTATATTAATGTTTGGTACAGGCCCATTAATTAGTACTTGGAATAAATTGGTTTCAAAGCCAATTGTTGAAAAATTTGCTTAAAATATTCCTCGATAATTGTAGAGTTATCGAGGATTTTTTTGTATAATAGATACGTTATGAAAGAAATAAGAAGAGGAATGAAAAATGGAATACCGATTGCTTTAGGCTATTTATCTGTGTCTTTTTCCTTTGGTGCTATTGCTGTTTCAATGGGATTTAGTGTGATACAAGCTATTTTAATTTCTTTATTGAACTTAACATCAGCAGGGCAATTTGCATCATTAGGTATTATTGCTGGACAAGGAACATACTTAGAAATGGCTATTGTGGAATTGACAGTGAATATTCGCTATGCTTTTATGTCACTTTCGCTTTCACAAAAAGTAGATGATAAGTTTAAAGGCATTTATAAATGGTTATTAAGCTTTTTTATTACTGATGAAATTTTTGCTTTATCGATGTTAGAAGAAAGTGTCAGTCGTACTTACTTTTTTGGTTTAGCTGCGATTTCAGCAACAGGTTGGCTTTTAGGAACAAGTCTAGGTGCTATTTTAGGATCAGTTGTTCCCCAAGTTATCAGTAATGCTTTATCGATTGCATTATATGCGATGTTTATTGCAATTATTATTCCAGGTATGAAAAAAGATAAACATGTTGTTAAAGTAGTATTACTAGCTATTATTATTCGTTCATGTTTTTACTACTTACCAGTCATCAATCAATTATCAAGTGGTTTTGCAATGACAATTTCAGCACTTTCAAGTGCATTGATAGGAGCTGTAATCTTTAATAAGGAGGAAGTGCATGGATAAACAATTTTGTATCTATTTAGCGATTATGTCACTTATAACATATGCGATTCGTGCTATTCCGCTTGTCTTTATTAATAAAAAAATAACGAATCCTGTTATTCAATCATTTTTAGACTATATCCCTTATACTGTTTTAGCCGCAATGACCTTCCCTGATATCTTTTATTCAACAGGTCATTTACTATCAGGCATTATAGCGACAATCATTATTATTTATGCTTCATATAAAGAATTAAGTCTTATTCAAGTTGCTTGTATTGGTTGTTTTGTTGTAGTAATGATTGAACTTTTATTATAGTATTTGACGCTTTAGAGCGTCTTTTTTCTATGTCAAATCATTTTGACATTAAAAATGATGAATGTAAAAAGTATTTGATAGATTAAATCATTGGATTATGAAAAGATGTTTTTGAAAGGAGAAAATGAATATGGAAATTGGAAAAAAACTAAAAGATGCACGTATAAAATCTGGATTAACTCAAGAAGAAATTGCTGAAAAACTGAATGTTTCTCGTCAAACAATTTCAAATTGGGAAAATGAAAAATCTTATCCAGATATTATAAGTGTGATTGAATTAAGTAGCCTTTATTCCATAAGTCTTGATGATTTATTAAAAGGAGACGAAGAAATGAAAAAACATCTAGAAGAAAGTACAAATGTTGTTAAAAGTAATCAAAAACTTTTTGGAGTCATTCTACTCAATAT
>UQVG01000371.1 GCA_900544435.1 uncultured Erysipelotrichaceae bacterium
CTTCATTTCTATAAACATATTATTATAAAAAAAGCGATTATTTTCATCAATATAAACTAAATCATAGCCTAATATCTTTTTCTTTCTTCTAAAATTTAAATTGATAATTACCATAGAAGCTACAAAAAGAATAATCCATACATAATCAAATCCATATAAAATACTTTCTATTGCAAAAACTAATAATAAGACATATAAAGATAAAATGGTTAATTGTTTATAAAATTGTTGTTTGATTATATTTTGATATTCAAATTCTTTAATATGTAATTCCATATAAACCACCTCGCTTTTATTATATATATTAGATATGGAAATTCTGTGTTCTTTATTTATTTTTATTTAAAAAGGCAATAATTGTTTGATAAACATCTTCATTATAAAAAATACTTCTTCCATGATCTGCATCATGAACTCTACCAAAAGTGACATCATAATGATATTCTTTAAGTTTTTCATATAGTTCTATACTTTGAGTAATAGGTACAACATGATCTTTATCTCCATGAAGAATGAGAAATGGTGATAAAGACATATCTTCCTTTAAATAAGTCATTGGTGAAGCTTTCATTAAAAGTTCTTTATCTAATGAGCCTAAAAAATCAATCACATTTCTTTCTTCATGCCAATCATATTTACTATACCAATTATTAAATGTCATAAAATTTGTGACTCCATATAAATCAATGATACCTTTAAAATTATATTTTTCTTGTAAAGCTACAAGCAGCGCAATATGTCCTCCTGAAGAATCACCACTTAAAAATACATGTTTAAAATCAATGGGATAATTTTGATAGTTTTCTTTTAAATATTCTATTGCTTTGATAACATCATTTACTTGTGTTGGATATTTATATTCAGGAGCACCATGGTATTCAATAATTGCATAAGCATACCCTGCTTTTACAATCGGCATAAAATCAAAAATATGATCATTCATATCTTGTTTATACCATCCAGAACCTTGTACATGAATTACTAATGGATATTTTCTCTTTTCATCTAAAATTGTATTTGGAAATAAAAAACGAATCATACATCCTTCTTGATATTCTATATCTTTCATACGACATCTTAGATTTTCTTTATTTCCTTTAAGCTCTAAAGCACCATTTATATTGGATGTATATCGTGGAAATGTTTCATAACTATAATCTTTAACTTTCATAACAAACCTATTTTATACTTTCTACAATTTTTTCAACAAGCTCTTTTGAAACTACATCATAATCATTTTCATGAGGAAAGGGTGCATATGCATAAGAAACTTCATGTGTTTGAGTTGTTGGATCATTGACCCAATCTTTACAAGAACTATGTACTTGATAAATTCCTGTATCATCCATCATTTCTTTAGCGTTGCTGGCATTCATACCACTTCCTGCAAGTATTTCTATTTGACTACCATATTTTGTTTGTAAATCTTTAATTAAAGCTTTTCCTTCCATTGCTTTAGGTTTTAAGCCACTTGTAAGAATACGATCAACCCCTAAATCAATAAGTAATTCAATTGAAGTATAAGGATTATCTACACAATCAAAAGCTCGATGAAAAACAACTTCTCCTTGATATTCTTTAATAATATCAATCATTTCTTTTGTTTGTTTTTCATTGATTGTACCATCTTGATTCAAACATCCAAAAGCAATTCCATCAGCTTGATTTTCAAGCATATAACGAGCATCTTCTTTCATAACTTCAAATTCAATATCGTTATAACAAAAACCTGCACCTCTAGGTCTAATCATTGTAATGACTTTTAAATCTGTATTCTTTTTTGTCAGTTTTAAAGAAGCTAATGTAGGTGTTAAACCACCCAAATGAAGTGCACTATTAAGCTCTATACGTTTTGCTCCTCCATGATATGCATTTAAAGCATCTTCATAACTTCCACAACATATTTCTACTATTCGTTCCATAATCTTCTCCTTAATATTATCTATTAATCATTATACTTCTTTTAAACATATAAACATAGAAATAAAAAAAGAGATTCAATATGAACCTCCATACTTTGAAAACTATATTAAAATTATTTTTTAATATAGCATTGGGAAGAAGATATAAAAATATCTTGTGATATTAAATATCACACTACTAATATACATTAAATAATAACATAAAAAATATTTTTAGGTTTCATTGTCACAAATAACAACTTTTGTAACAATG
>UQVG01000372.1 GCA_900544435.1 uncultured Erysipelotrichaceae bacterium
TTGTCATTTAATACGTTTTTTGATAAAATCTATTATTGAAAGTCGGTGAAAATAAATGACAATAAATCAAGATAAAATAAGAAATTTTTCAATTATAGCCCATATTGATCATGGGAAAAGTACGTTAGCTGACCGTATTCTAGAAATGACAGGTGCAGTTTCAAATAGAGAAATGAAAGCACAGTTACTAGATAGTATGGAGTTAGAACGTGAAAGAGGAATTACAATAAAATTAAATGCCGTTCAGCTTCAATATAAAGCAAAGGATGGTAATACCTATCTTTTACATCTTATTGATACTCCAGGTCATGTTGACTTTACTTACGAAGTATCAAGATCTTTAGCAGCTTGTGAGGGAGCAGTACTGGTTGTAGATGCAGCTCAAGGTGTTGAAGCACAAACATTAGCTAATGTGTATTTAGCTTTAGATAATGATCTAGAAATATTGCCAGTCATTAATAAAGTTGACTTACCAAGTGCAAATCCTGAACATGTAATTCAAGAAATTGAAGATGTTATTGGATTACCTGCTGATCATGCACCACGCATTTCAGCAAAAAGTGGTTTAAATGTTGAAGATGTATTAGAAATGATTGTAAAAGAAGTTCCAGCACCAAGTGGGAATATAAATCATCCTACTCAGGCACTTATTTTTGACTCATTCTATGATAGTTATAGAGGTGTTGTTGTATTTGTAAGAATAAAAGAAGGCTCTATCAAAGTAGGTGATACCATCAAATTTATGGCAACTGGAGCAACATATGAAGTGACTGAATTAGGAGTGAGAACCCCTGCAGAAGTAAAAAAAGATGAATTAGTATGTGGTGAAGTAGGATGGATTTCTGCTTCAATCAAATCTATTCAAAATGTCCATGTTGGAGATACTATTACAATCTTAGAAAATGAAAGCCATGAGCAGTTACCTGGATATAGAAAATTAAACCCTATGGTTTATTGTGGATTATATCCAGTAGATAATTCTAAATATAAAAATTTAAGAGAAGCATTAGAAAAAATTCAATTAAGTGATTCATCTCTTGTTTTTGAACCAGAAACATCCCAAGCATTAGGGTTTGGGTTTAGATGTGGTTTTTTAGGGTTGTTGCATATGGACGTTATTCAAGAAAGGTTAGAAAGAGAATTTGATTTAGAACTTATTGCTACAGCACCATCTGTAATATATAAAGTATTTTTAACAGACAAAACGATGGTTGAGATTGATAATCCTGCTATGATGCCGTCTCCACAAGTTATAAGCTATATTGAAGAACCATATGTTAAGGCTTCTATTATGACACCAAACGAATATATTGGTTCTATTATGGAATTATGTCAATCAAAAAGAGGAGAATATGTTGATATAGATTATATTGATGAAACTCGTCGTAATATTATTTATAATATACCTTTATCAGAAATTGTTTATGATTTTTTTGATAAATTAAAATCTAGTACAAAAGGGTATGCTTCTTTCGATTATGAATTAATTGGCTATCGAGAAAGTAAATTACAAAAAATGGATATTCTATTAAATGGAGATGTAGTAGATGCTTTATCATCTATTGTTCATAAAGATTTTGCTTACGCACGAGGAAAAATTATTTGTGAAAAGTTAAAGGAAATTATCCCTAAACAAATGTTTGAAGTACCTGTACAAGCAGCGCTTCAAGGAAAAATTATTGCGAGAACTACAATTAAAGCGATGCGTAAAAATGTTTTAGCTAAATGTTATGGTGGAGATATTTCACGTAAGAAGAAACTTTTGGAAAAGCAAAAAGAAGGTAAAAAGAGAATGAAGGCTGTAGGAAGTGTAGAAATTCCTCAAGAAGCCTTTATGGCAATTTTATCTGTTGATGATGAATAATAGATTTTGAATTTTTATTGATACATGCAGTATGATATTCAAAATATTGTGTTAAGAAGATGAAACAGGGTAGTATTTGTTTACTGATCCTGTTTTATTTTATTTAATATTTTCTATCATTTATTAACCTCAAATAGAATTTGTGTTATTATTTGGTAGTTGAATCGAAAAGAACAGTGCATTTTAAATATGTGAAATAATTTTATATTATCGATTAATTAAAATTTACTAATAATGTAAAGTATAATATAATTGTTCAAGGAAGGAGGAAAAATATGCCAAGGTTTTTTAATAAAAAAACAGATACAG
>UQVG01000373.1 GCA_900544435.1 uncultured Erysipelotrichaceae bacterium
AAGCTTTGAATTTAGTTGATGAATTAAAGCAATATTTAGGAGTAACTGCAACAAAAAGCAGAAAATATTCACAAATGATAAAACTGATGGAAAGAGGCATTGTAATTCATCATGGATCAATACCTTTAAAAGCAAGGTTGATAATAGAAAAATTCGTAAATACCGGATATGCAAAAATTTGTTTTGCAACTTCTACATTAACACAGGGAATAAATATGCCTTTTGATGTTGTTTTAATAGAAAATTTTTTATTTAATGGCGAAACTGATGAACTTAAACTTTTAGAAATGAAAAATTTAATTGGCAGAGCGGGCCGTACAACAAAAAATGTCAATAACTTTGATTATGGATATGTAATTATACATAAATCTAATATAAATAAATTTATAAATAGGCTTAAAGGAAGTGCAAGAATAAGCGACTTTTCTCGTCTTGATAGTAATATAGAAGCTATAGAAGAAGATTTTCAAGATATAGCAGAGGCTATTAAACACAATTCTTTTGATAATGAACTTAGGATTACAGAAAAACAAAAAAATAGAATTAATGAAGCATTAGATGATGTTGATATATCAAATAAGCTTAAGTTTTTGCTTGATACTTTTTTGCCTGATGGAAAACCGATAAAAGGTGAAAAATATAACATTCTAACCGATACCCAAAAACGTAAAATAAAAGATATTTATAAAGAAATCTATACATTACATATGCGCAGAAAAAGACTTGGTACGGGAGAACAAGCTATATTAAGTGCTACTATTCCTATTTTATTGTGGCGAATACAAGGTAAAACATTTAAAGAAATTGTATCAATAAGATTTGATTTCTTGTCTGAAAATAAACAACAACAAGAAATAAAAAAATTATATAAACAAAATTTAATTACATACGAAGAATGCTATAGTCGTATTGAAAATTTAAAAATACATTATAGTACTAAATTTGCATTAATACCTAATATAAAAGCTACAAACAGACCCCTATTTGATACGAATAAAACAATTGAAAATATAGATTATGATATTTTAATATGGGATACGTATGATTATATTGATAAAATTATTTCATGGGCATTAGCAGATCCTTTATCGGCTACTTTTAACTTATACTATCAAAAAACAAAAGATGAAAGAGCCTTAGCAATGTCAAATTTTATAAAATATGGTACAAATGATAATACTGAAATTTGGCTAATGAAATATGGATTTGATTTTGAAGATATTGAATGGATAAAACAATATATTGTGAGCATTGATGATAATGAAATAGTTTTTAACTCTAAAATAACTGAACTTTCGGGACAAAAAAGAGAACTTATAGAAAGGTATGTCAACACAATTATTGGATAGAGGTAAATATGAGTAATTATAGTGTATTTTTCTTAGGAGCAGGATTCTCAAAAGCAATTTCTGATTCTTACCCTGATTTAAAAAATCTTACAGACGAAATAAACTCTGAGTATGTATCAGAACAAAGCTCAATCGCTATTCATTATAATAAAGACATTCCTGATGAATATAAAGATAATATTGAAGTATTATTAACATATTTATCAAGTAACCTTCCATATAAAACTGATGTACAAGTTTCTTTAGATGAAGCTTTATATAAAGATATTTCAAAAAAGATTGCCAATAAATTTAATTCTATGCGAAGTAAATTCCAAAATTTTTTAGTACCTTGTAATCATATTATTCATTATATTTGGGAAAACTCTTGTCCGTGTATTACCTTGAACTATGATCTATTATTAGAACATTTAATATATCGTTCATATGAAGCTTACAATAAAGCCATTATACAAGGAGGATTTGTTAACTTTTATCACTATCCTATAAACAATCCATATAGAATAATAGATTGCAAATATATACAATTAGATGTTCTAAATTCTAAACCTGCAGGGAAAATCCACCTAAGCTCAATGCCCAATATAATAAAACTTCATGGCTCGATAAACTGGGTTTTAACTGATTATAATACTTCTGGCCTGGTTCAATATGAGGAAGAATACAAAAATTCTTTATTGTCACCTTACATAATTCCTCCAGTTCTTGATAAGACTAAATTATATGAAAACTTAACTTTAAAAAAATGTTGGAATATTGCTTTTGAGTCCCTAAAAAAAGCTAAGAAAATATTTATTTATGGCTTTTCATTCCCTCAAACA
>UQVG01000374.1 GCA_900544435.1 uncultured Erysipelotrichaceae bacterium
GTTTGTCTCAAGTTTTTATAATAACTAGGTAAAATAATTTGATTATTGTATAATAGAAACACAAAAAGAGGAGTAAAAACTCCAACTTTTATTCATGTATAGAAGATTTAATATAGTTTTTAAAGAGAGTGTAGATAATAGATGTTAAAGGAATAAATAAGAACATTCCCATGATGCCCATTAAGTTTCCACCAATAATGACAGCTACAAAAACCCAAATAGAAGGAAGACCTACTGAATTACCGACAACATGAGGATAAATGAAGTTTCCTTCAATTTGTTGTAAAATGAGAAATAAAACAAGAAATTCTAAAGCTTGAATAGGGTTAACGATACCAATCATGATAATTCCTACAAAGCAACCTATAAAGGCACCAAAAACAGGGATTAGGGCTGTAATTGCAATGACAATGCCCATTAATAAAGCATAAGGCATTTTTAAAATACTCATAGAAATGATAAACATACTTCCAAGAATACAAGCTTCTAGACATTGACAAGTTATAAAGCTTGTAAATGTGTCATTTGAAAGTTTTATGATTTGACAAAGCTTATCTGTTTTATCTTTTCCAATTAAAACAATAGAGGTTGTTTTAAGTTGTTTAGATAGAGTTTCTTTAGAAAAAAGTAAATAGATTGAAAAAACTAAACCAATAAAGAAAGTATATAAGTTATTGATTGTATTAGATAAAATTGAAAAGCCTGAATGGAAAAGACTTTGCCAATTATTCATAATTGTTTCATAGAGTGCAGATAAATCAATATCTAAAGAAATAATTGAATCAATTATATTTTTAAAGCTACCATTCATGATGTTTCTATTTTCTTTTAAAAAGTTTAGTAATTGTTCATAGGCATGAGGAGCTAGTTTTACAATTTCTTTTATAGAATGAACAAGCTCAGGTCCAACAATAAAACAAATAAGTAATAGAAAAGTAATAAATAAAACAAGAGTTAAAATAAATGAAAGCATTCTTTTGTTTTTAACATTTTTTAAAAGCTTTTGTTCTAATTGTTTAGTGATAATATTTAAAATAAATGCAATACAAAATCCTACTAAAAAAGGAACAATAAGTTGCCAAATTTTCTGAATAAAACTAAAGACAGTAGATAAATTCAAAACAATTGCTAGTGCGATAGCTGCATAACTTATTAAGTACATGTATTTTTTTAATTCTTTATTGTTTAAAAACATAAATTCACCTCTTTTTTATTATATTTTTTTATATGAACAGAAGATGAAAATTTTAAAAGAAAAGGAGAAAATATGGACTCATTAAAAATATTAACGTATATCTATACTTTTATTATTGGAACATGTATTGCAAGTTTTATCAATGTTGTGATAGAACGTCTTCCAAAAAATGAAGATTTTATAAAAGGAAGAAGTCATTGTGATCATTGTCAAAGAATATTAAGATGGTATGATTTGATTCCTATTATAAGTTTTATTGTTTTAAAAGGAAAATGTCGTTATTGTCAAAAGATGATTTCTAAAAGAGGATTCACGATTGAAATTTTTGGTGGTTTGATAGGAATGTTTTGTTTTTATCAATTTGGAGCTTGTTTACAAATGGTATTGGTGTTTATGATGATAATGATTCTACTGGCAATATCAATGATTGATCTTGATACAATGATTATTCCTGATGGGTTGAATGTTTCTTTATTGATTATTTCCCTTGCTTTGATGTGTTTTAATCAACAAGGAATCGTTGAAAGTCTTTTAGGAATGATTTGTGTTTCGATGTGTATGATTGTTTTAAATTTAATGATTACAGATTCATTTGGTGGAGGAGATATTAAGCTAATGGGGGCTGCTGGAATTGGACTGGGATGGAAAAAGAGTTTATTAGCAGCTTTAATAGCGATTATTCTTGCTGGAAGTTATAGTGTTTATTTATTGATTCAAAAAAAGGTAGATAAGAAAAGTTATCTTGCTTTTGGTCCTTATTTATCTATTGGTATTGTGATAGCGTTTATTTATGGACAGGAGATTATTCATTGGTATTTGAGTATAATGATATAAAGGGTAATTTTTAGGATTTAAAAGAAATTATTTTAAAAAACTTGTAAAGAGATTGGGAAAGTATGATACTACATCTGCTTCCATTGAGTTAATTAATAATGAACCATCATATGATTTCGGTGTACATGT
>UQVG01000375.1 GCA_900544435.1 uncultured Erysipelotrichaceae bacterium
GATTTTCCACAAGCTCTCTAAATAAATTAGCTTGCTTAAATAATTCCTCATAACTTCCTTGTTGAATCAATCTCCCTTCTTTCATCACAAAAGTAAGTTGACTTTCTTTACAATGAGCCATGCGATGTGTAATAAAAATAACAATTTTATCTTTAGCTAAACGTTTCATAATTTTTAAAATAATCTCTTCACTTTCACGATCAACATTATTCGTTGCTTCATCAAAAATATAAACATCACTTTCACGCAATAACGCTCTTGCAAGAGCTAATCTTTGTCTTTGTCCACCTGATAGATTTTTAGCTCCTTCATTGAGTTGAAACTTTAATCCTCCTTGATTTTCAAAGACCTCAAATAGTTTTACTTCTTTTAAAACAGCCATCATTTTTTCTTCATCAATACACCCTGACATTGCAAGATGATCAAAGACTGTCCCTTTTAAAATATATGTTTCATCTTTGATCAACGTTATTTTTTGATAAAGTGTCATTGTTTCTGGTATTGTTTCTTGATTATAAAGAATTTTACCTTTTTGAAGTGGATATAAATTCATTAGCAGTGAAGCAATCGTACTTTTCCCTGAACCCGATTCTCCTACAATCGTTAAAAATGTTCCTTTGGATAAAGAAAATGAAACATCTTTTAAAATAATTTTTTCATTATAACCAAAAATTACATGTTCAAAAGATAAAGCTGAAATCGATTCTTGATAACTTTCTTGAATATCATCCAAGCTATCCAATAGTTTAAAAATTTTATCTGCTGCCGCGTTTCCATTTTGTCCAATATGAAAATAACTTCCTAACATTCTTAAAGGTAAAAAGAATTCAATAGAAATCATTACAATAAAAACAAACATCATAAAAGTAATATGTTGATTTAAATATTCTTGTAAACCCAAAACAACTCCTAAACCAAAACCACCATAAGCCACTAGATCCATCACACTAATCGAATTAAGTTGCATAATTAAAACACGCATGGTTTTCTTTCTAAAGTCTTCCGCTTCTTTGTCCATTTTATCTTGATAATATAAATCACTTTGATAATATTTTAAAGTTGTAAGTCCTTGTAAATTTTCTAAAAAAGAATCCGCTAATCCTGTATAACTATTCCAATATTTCGCTAATAACCTTTTAGCTATTTTTTGTACAACAACAATAGAAATAGGAATAAGTGGTACACATAAAAGTAAGATAAGCGCTACTTTTAAAGACATAAAACCAACAACGATAAATAAAGTAAGTGGTGCCAACATGGCATAAAAGAATTGTGGTATATATTTAGAAAAATAAATTTCTAATTGATCAATACCTTCACTTGTAAGTTGAGTAAGCGTCGATTCTTTAAAAACTGTTGTTTGTTTTTGATGATATATCTTATCAAATACATTTTTTCTTAGCTTTGTTTTAATCATTTCACTTAAAGATAATGCTTGTTTATTTTGTGTTGTTTGTAAAAAACATTTTAAAGCAAATAAACAAATCACACTTAATAAATAAAAAACAAGTGAAAAAGATTGTTTTAAATAAAGACAAGATAAAACATAACTATGTAAAAATGTCAGTAGAATATGACAAACTAAAACCAACCATTGAATCAAGGCTAACCCATAAACATTTTTCATTTCCGCTTTAAAAGTTTTTAATAACCTTTTATTAAACATTTTTTCTTCTCCTTTCTTTAAGTGAAAGCCATCCATGTTTGATTGTTAGAAGTGGATGGTAAAAAAGCATATACTTTCCAGAAAAGCGCATCACTTTTTTAACTTGGCTTTGATATTCTTTTTGATAACAATGAACTTTACATCCACTACAAAAAGTTTTAGTTTCCATAAAAGGACATTTATCAATACGCAAACAAGCGTACTTATAAAGATCTTCACACATCTTACTTTCTTGAGAATGTTTTCTTTGATAAATATCAATCATTACCTTTAATATTCTTTTTTCATTTTCTCTTTTTTGATCTATTTTATTCATTAATAATCTCTACTTTCTTTAACATAATAAAATGATGAATACTCATTACCATCAATAAACATATCTTTCCAATCCATACAGGTGTAATCATTACAGCAATCAAAAAAATAAGTGTTACTGTAAATAATGACTGATTCCTTTTCTTTCTCGTTGTCTTTCTTTCAATGACCATTT
>UQVG01000376.1 GCA_900544435.1 uncultured Erysipelotrichaceae bacterium
AAGTGAGAATAACGGAGTTAAATCAAAAGATGTGTCAGATGGTTAATTAAGAAAACAAACAAACTTTATCCATTTTTAACGTTTGACAATATAAAATATAACAATTCATCCTATTTATAATACTTCATCCTCTTTTACTTTACTGTTAAATCCTATTTCATCACCATTTTATCACATATTTTCTTGTATTGTTTTACAATCAATACAAGAATACATGTCATAAGACAATGATAAGATGGTACAATCCGTATCCATCTTCGGTATGGATTATATCATATGAAATTAAAAAAGCAACGTAAAATCGGCTATTTTGTAGTTTTAAAGAGAATAGGTCTATAAATAAAATAAATAGTTACATATATTATACAATGATTAACATTTATTTTACATAAATATTCACGAAAGGACTCTTTTCGTTCATAAATGGCATTTATATGTCTATAATAACAAAGATATATAGTATATATTGTCGAATAAAGAATATTTATGGTCTATATTGTCAGACTATGAGTTGTTCATCTTTATTTCCTTCTTTATAATAGAAATGAAGAGGGGTTCTATGGAAACAAATAAAAATGGTGGTTTAGCTTTATTACGATTAGTCTTTATGCTGATGGTTTGTGTTTTTAATGTTTTAATAGTAGGTGGTATTGAAAGAGCATGTACAATTCATACATTGCAATATAATGTTTATTATTTTTTAGAAGCTTTTGCTTTATGTGCAATTGATGGTTTTACAATGATTTATGGGTATCTTGCTTATAAGTATTTTAGAAGATATGAAAAGATTGTAGAGATGTGGTTTCAAGTGATCTTTTATTCTTTGATTTTAACTTTGATTTTTTCTTTGTTTGGTTTACATCATTTATATTTAAGTGAAATTCCCAAAAATTTATTTATTCTTACTTATAATAGATATTGGTATTTTAGTGCTTTATTTGCTTTAGCACTTATTTCACCTATTTTAAATAAGTTGATCTTTTCATTAGATGAAAGAAGTGCTAAAAAGGTATTAGTTATTATCTTTGTATTATTTTCATGTATGAATCTCATAGCTGATCCTTTTGCAACTGAGTTTGGTTATTCTTTTATTTGGGTGGTTGTTTTATATTGTATTGGTGGTCTTATAAAGAGAGCACATCTTTTTGAAAATAAAAAAACATTTATTTTAGTAATTATTTGGTTTGGATGTATTATCTTTTCTTATCTTGCTTTTATTATTCGTGGTAGAACATTGTTTTTAGATTCCACATCACCTACTATTTTATTAAGTGCTATATTGATGGTGATTATCTTTTCAAGAATTAAATTTAATAACAAGGTATTGAGTAAAGCTTCATCTTTAGCTTTAGGTATTTATTTCTTTCAATTAAATCCTGTTATTTGGAATAAGATTTATAATAATCTTGCTAGTATTGTTCATTTTGATATTGTTAAAGGGACACTTAGTATTCTTTTAGTTGCTAGTGGTTTATTTATTGGAGGATTACTCGTTGAATTTATAAGAAGTGGTATAGCAAGAATGATTCAAATACCTACTTTAAGTAAAAAAATTGTTTTATGGATCTATCAACTTTTAGATAAAATAATAACTGTTTTAAACTAATACAGCACTAGCTTTCGCTAGTGCTATTTATATGCTTTTTTTCTTAGTAGAACAATGAGTATAGCTGTACATATTGCCATTAGTACAAATGGAGCAATAACTGTCATATCACCTGTTTTTACTTTATCATTTTTATTTTCTTTATTATTTGTATCTTGATTAAGTGTATTGTCTTTTTTATCATCTACTTGATGATCATCTTTTGTTTCAATGTTCCATAAGTAGTCTTTAACAAATGTTGTTAAAGCTGCTCTCCAAACATTCCAATCATGTCCACCATTTTCTAATTCAAAATCATAGTTAACACCAATCTTATCAAGATGAGGACAATAATAATCTAAGAATGATCCTTTACTTGGTGAATTAATTGTTCCTAGATCTAATGTTCCTCCTGCTAAGAAGATATTTCTTGTTTTCATAGCTTCAATAACTTCATTTGTAAATAAACTCCAATATAAAATTAAATTTTCAAGTATGTAGTTATTTCACTAAAAACACTTATATTTAAAAAGCAACAGTATAAAGGTATATCTTT
>UQVG01000377.1 GCA_900544435.1 uncultured Erysipelotrichaceae bacterium
TTTATACATGCACTCAGTGGACTGGGACCATCAGCCCATATCTATTCAGTTAAAATTTAATTTAGCTTAATTTGTTCTTTTTTAATACCTCCTTATTATTACATACACATTAATCGCTCTTGTAGCAATAAAAGTCAAGTCATTTGCTCAAAACTTTTTATTAAGAACTTATTAAGAATAATTACTCCAAAATTGACAAAGTGTCTGCTATAGTTTACACTATATTTTTGAAGCAAAAAGTCTTGTTCAAGAATTGTAAACAATGAAAGAATTAAAACATACAATAGATTTAGAAAATTATATAGTTAACGACTTAAAAACTGATGAAGATATTAAATTATACCTAAATACAAGTTTGAAAGATTATATTGAAGATGGTGATTTTAATTCTTTTTATCGTGCATTAGAAATTGCCATTAAATCAAGAAATTCAATTTCAGGTTTTGCAAAGAAAATTGGAATGTCCAGAACTCATTTATACAGTTTATTTAAAAATGAAAAAGAACCTAAATTTTCAACCATTGTAAAAATATTCCATGAATTAGGTTATGAATTAGAAATTGCGTAAATATCCCAATCTCATTGATAATTTAGGGTATCTCAATTTGCAAGCAAAAATAAAATTGCACTTTTTTGCACTTTATTGCACTGGGGTTATCTTTAAACACCAAGGCGATTTGAGCTTAATGTGGTTTTAAAAATTTGTAAATGGAGTGCAAAAAAGTGCAAGAAAAGAGTACTTAAGTGCAAAAAATGTCCCCTACATCTCAATACTAAAAAACAGCCTCAATCGTGCTGTCTGTTTGATTTTTTATTAAATTTTCTCCGTCTCAATGTCCCAGAAACCTATTATTAACCTGCAAAAATTTCGCATCCAATAAAGGTTCATAATATATAGATTTATATATTTATACATGCACTCAGTGGACTGGGACCATCAGCCCATATCTATTCAGTTAAAAATGTAATTTATCTTAATTTATTCTTTTTTAATACCTCCTTATAAACTTTTACATACACATTAATCGCTCTTGTAGCAATAAAAGTCAAGTCATTTGCTTAAAACTTTTTATTAAGAACTTATTAAGAATAAAAACGGTAAAAAATGATTAAATACTCGCTATGTTTTACATATTTAAAGTATCTAAAAATCGTTTTAATCTCTCTTTATCTTCGATTTCTTTGTCACCCTTATAATAAATTTCAATAAAAGTTATTTTCAAAATCTCTTCTTCAAGAACAAAAATAACCCTTATACCCGAGCGGTTGCCTAAATTTTTTAATGATTTACATGCAAATTTTCTTACTTTTTTTGAACAATAATTTTCTTTACACATCCCTTCTATGTCGACTAATGCGTTTGGCGGCAGGGGTGCACCTTTAATGTAGTGAGCTTCAAGTAAATTCTTTTTCATATTTTCAAAATCAGCACCAAGCGTTCGGTACCGTTTTTCTAATTTCTTAAAATCTTTTTCAAATTCCGGTATTTTATTGTAATTAATACTCTTCGTCATTATATTCTCTTACAGATGTGTCTTCATTTCTATAAAAAACAGCTTCATATTCAATAGGAGCTTGCTCATCAGCACTAATCCAAGGAATATCTTTATGTGAAAACTCAGATAATTCCTTAGCACTTTTATCAGAATGTTTTGCTAGAACTTTGTCTATATGTGCTAATTCTTTGGCTGATAATAAACTTAAATCAGGTTCAACCAGTGGTAAATATTTGGTCATATCATGATCAAATCGTTTTGTTTTAATTATTTCCAGTTCTTCATCTTTTTCCATTTCTTTTACAAGTTTTGCAAAAGCAACAGGAGAAGGACCATAATGATTTTTTATATACCTTAAACCCATTAGTTGGGTTTCAAATAATTCATAATAATCAAAATCAATAAAGTATAGCAGTTTATATAAAACTGTTTGCCCAACATTTGGTTTTGCTCCAACCTTTTTTAATATGTATAAAAAAACTTGTTTGAATTTTTCTATATTTTCAATTGGTATATCAATTCTTAATTCATTATCTTTAGATATTTCTTTCTTATCGTCTATTACATTATATGTATATTCTTTAGGCGGCTTATTTTCTATAATAGATGAATAATCAACCTCATATAAT
>UQVG01000378.1 GCA_900544435.1 uncultured Erysipelotrichaceae bacterium
TGAATACTTGGATAATCAAAAACAAGACGACTTCCTTTTAAGAGATGTTTAGAAAATTGTTCTAACATCTTTTTAAATTCATCTTTTGTAAGATAATAACTTAATCCTAACATACTACTGATTGAAAGTTGAGTTTCTTGATAATCACTTTGTAATAAAGTATTAATCCAATTTTCTTGGCTTAAATCAATTGATAAGAATTGAATATTTTCAATATCAACATCCTTACATCTTTGTCTTTTATCTTCAATCACTTCTTTTTTATCAATCTCAAAAACATGCATTTGATTTTGATAATAATATGCAAACAAATCATAACCTGATGCAAAATCTAGATACTGCTTACATCCCTTTTCTTTCATCTCTTCAATCGCTTCTTTACAAAAAGCACTTCTTACTAAAACAGAAGGTGATAGTTGGTGATCTACAATCCACTTTAATGCTTCTTCCTTACTTCCTTTAAAAGTAGGATTAAAAAATGAAATGCCTTGTGACATATTTAACCCAATCATTTCATACTCTTTTTCTGTAATTAATTTTGTTGAAAGTGGATCATCAAAAATTTTAATATCCTTATTTTTTTGATGATACGCTCTTGCAAATAAGCTCACTAATGCTGTCATATTTTGTTCCATAAAATTACCTCCATATATTTAATACAGGACTTTGACAAAAATGACTAGTCTTGAAAAAATGCCCATTTTGTGGTAATATAGAGGTAGAAAAAAGAAAGAAATGGGAAAATTTTTCTCATTTCTTTTTATTTAGAATTCTTAAAACCATTAAACCAAGCACGCTCATCAAATGATTTCTTTTTTGTTTTTATAATCTTTTTCTCTTTTGGAATGCCAATTGGCAAAAAGCATACCAATTCATAATCATCTGGCACATTTAATATATGTGCCATTTTTTTACCGATTTGATCTTCATCGGTAATATGCCCTTCATACCAACAGCTTTGATATCCTAAAGCAATGATTGCTAGTAACATATTTTCAATTGCTGCCGAATAATCCTGTATGGCAAAACATTTGTCACGATACGCATAAATACGTTGAGTGAGAACACAAATTGCAGCGGGTGCACTTTGTCCTATTGGCGGATCAATAACATTTAGTAATTGTTTTAAAATATAAGGATCATCAATCGCAATAAAACTTGTTGTTTGTTTGTTACATCCAGACGGAGCATCGATTCCTGCTTGCATTATTTTGATAAGATCCTCTCTTTTTACTGGAACTTCTTGATATTCTCCACGAAAACTATGTCTACTATGAATCAATTCTAGAAAAGTATCCATTTTTAATCTCCTAATAGCTATATTTTTTAATTTTTTCCATGACTCTACTTGCTTGTTCATCTTTTAAAATATAAGGTTGATAATCATTTCTTCCTCTTGATGAAGTTAAAGAACATGGAATAATTTGTACTTGATATCCTGTTTGTGTCGTTCCTTTAAAAGAATAAGAGAGTTGATAAATCATTGTATCCGTATCACTTGGATTACGATTACCTCCAAAACAGAAATTACCTAATGAATAAACAATAGGCTTTCCATTATACGTTTCTGTTCCTTGAACAACATGAGGATGCGAACCAATGACAGCATCCGCTCCAGCATCAATCGTAAACTTAGCCAGTGATCTTTGATCTTCATTAGCTTGATATTGTCTTTCAATACCCCAATGATAATAAACAAAAACAAGTTGGCATTGTTCCTCATTTTTTAAATGATTGATCGCATTTTGAATTTTTTGATGACCACTTTCATTATTCATAGATACTGAAAGTGAACGATAACCAAGGAATCCACACTTGATGCCCTTGACTTCTTTTATGTAGTAATCATCATAACCAAAATGACCAATAGAAGATTCATCTAAATATTTTTTTGTATCTTGAAGCCCTGCTTCATAATAATCTTCACTATGGTTATTTGCGAGGGTAACTGCCTCTACTGAGGAAGAAGTCAATATTTTTGTATATTCAGGAGCTCCACTAAAAGGGAATTCTTTTTCAAGATGATTACTTGCCGTTGTAAGAGGTCCTTCTAGATTAACAACTGTCAAATCATCTTTTTCAAAGACTTCTTTTACTTTTTTTAAAAAATATGTAGGATCATTTC
>UQVG01000379.1 GCA_900544435.1 uncultured Erysipelotrichaceae bacterium
TGGCTTTAACGGAAATGGGGAGGCAATCCACAATGTATGCGGGACACTTCTTGAAAGTCTGAAAATCTATGAAAAAGAACAGATAGAGTTTATAAATAATTTTATACAGGCGCTATCAATGCAAAGACTTAAAGATATTGGAATGAATTGTGGAGTTGAATATACTGCTTTTGATTTCTTTTCAAATATTGTTCCATATTCACGTTATCAACATAGTATAGGGGTTGCTTTAATTGTTTATCATTTTACACATGATTTTAAACAGGCAACAGCAGGTTTGCTTCATGATATAGCAACTCCTGTTTTTGCACATACAATTGATTTCTATCATCAAGATTATTTAAAACAAGAATCAACAGAGTTAGATACGAAAAAAATAATCGAACGAGATAGTTCGTTAGTTTCTTTAATTCATAGGTATCATTTAAAGATAGATGATGTTTGTAATTATCATTTATATCCTCTTTGTGATAATGAATCTCCTAAACTTTCTGCAGACCGTTTAGAATATACATTAGGAAATATGTATAGTTATGGATTTTGTGATTTTGAAACGATTCAAACAATTTATAATGATTTAAAAGTGAATGACACGCAAGATGAACTTATTTTTAAACATGAAGAAATGGCCATTCTTTTTACAAGAATGATGTTAAAGTGTGCACATGTTTATATTTGTGATGAAGATCGTTATGCAATGCAATATTTATCTTACATTATTAAAAAAGCAGTCAATAAAGGTGTAGTCACCGAAAATGATTTTTATCTTCAAGAAAAGGACTTTATTCATTTGTTGATAAAAGATAATGAAATTAAAAGATTATGGGTGAGTTATCAACAATTAAATTGTATCTATAAAGGAAAAAATAAGAACTTTTTTTGTAAACAAATCCCTGCTAAAAAAAGATATATTGATGTTTATGTAGAAAATAAAGGAAGGATTTCTAAAATTAATGAGGATATAAATCAAGAAATACAAACGTTTTTAGCAATTGATTTAAGTGAATATTTGTGGGGGAAATGTGAATAGGGTGCATAAAAGGTGAATAACTTAAGTTATTCACCTTATTCACATACTTGTTCACGTTTTGATGAAGTAAATGAAGGATTATAAGCATAATAATTTTTCTTATCTAATTGACTCTTGACATATTCAAGACCTTCAGCAAAACGTTGATAATGAACAATTTCTCTTTCTCTTAAAAAACGAATGACTTTATTAACATCTTCATTTTTACTTAAAGCAAGAATGTTGTCATATGTCGTCCTTGCTTTTTGTTCTGCAGCCATGTTTTCTGTTAAATCAGAAATAGGGTCTCCTACAGATTGAAAAGTATCTGCACTAAAAGGAATACCTGCACTGTTTGTTGGATAAATTCCTAAAGTGTGATCAGTAAAATAAGCATCTAGTCCACCCTCTTTAATTTCTTGAGGTGTTAGACCATTTGTAAGTTGATAGAAAAGAGTACTAATAATTTCAACATGAGCAAGTTCTTCTGTACCAATGTCTGTCAATAAGGCTTGAATTCTTGGATAAGGCATCGTATAACGTTGACTTAAATAACGAAGTGCTGCACCTAGTTCACCATTAGGACCACCAAGTTGTGAAATAACAATTTTTGCAGTTTTAGCATCAGGTTTTCTTACATTAACGGGATATTGCAAGCGTTTTTCATACAACCACATGTTGATCCTCCTTTCATCCAAGGAAATGGTTCATTGATATAGTTTTCAATATTCTTTCCGTCTCTATTTGTAAGAGCACCACCATTTTTTAAATAAGTTTCTTTCATCTTTAAAAGATGTTTCATCCCTTCTTTATAATATTTTATAGCTTCTTGATCATGAGGATGTGTATCTAAAAATAAGGTAACATCTTGAATACAAAAATCTAATTTACTTATTTGTAATAATGTATCATCCACGATGCATCACCCATGGCTTATCAAGTTGTTTAAAAATGGTTCCTTTATCAAAAGCAACATTCATTTTATAAATATCTTTAAATGATTGTATCTTGATAGAGGATATTGTTAATTCTAATTCATTCATATTTAACCTCCTCAAAATTATCCTATGTGACAATTTTTTTTATTTATAGGCAAATATCTATTGCATAATTAT
>UQVG01000380.1 GCA_900544435.1 uncultured Erysipelotrichaceae bacterium
TATGGAAAACTTGATGCAAGTGATGAAGAAGTTATTGAAGCCGCTAAACTTGCAAATGCTGATGGTTTTATTAGAAGATTACCAAATGGTTATCAAACAATGCTTTCTAGTGATGGAACAAATCTTTCACAAGGGCAAAGACAATTATTAGCGATTGCTAGAGCAGCTATTTGTAATCCACCTGTATTGATTTTAGATGAAGCAACAAGTTCGATTGATACCCGTACCGAAAAGTTGATTGAAAAAGGAATGGATCGTTTAATGGAAAATAGAACGGTTTTCGTGATTGCCCATCGTCTATCTACAGTTAGAAATTCTGATGCTATCATGGTTTTAGATCATGGACAAATTATTGAACGTGGTAGTCATGATGAATTACTTGAAAAGAAAGGGCGTTACTATCAACTTTATACAGGACAATTTGAATTAGATTAAAAAATCCTTACATCATTTTTGTTTTTTTGTTATAATGCTTTTGTAAAAATGATGTGTAGCTAAATGCGTAAGTCCAATCTATTGGAGATTGGTACTTGCGCATTTTTTTATGCAAAAAAGGAGGAAATGATGGAAAAAAATAAGATGGCTGTAGTGCCTTTAAAAAAATTATTTTGGAAAATGGGATTACCAATGATCATATCAATGGTTTTACAAGCTCTCTATAATGTTATAGATAGTATATTTATAACAAATATGGGAAGTGATGGGGTTATTGCCAATCAAGCTTTAACTTTAGCTTTTCCTATTCAATTACTGATTATTGCTATTGGTGTAGGAACAGGAGTAGGAATTAATGCTTTATTATCTAAAAGTTTAGGTGAACAAAATAAAGATAAAGTTAATAAGATTGCCGGAACAGGAATCTTTTTAAGTATTTGTATTTATGTTGTTTTCTTAGTGTTTGGATTATTTGGGTCAGAAAAATTTATAAGATTGTTTGCTGGAAGTAATCAAAAGGTTATTGAAATGGGAACAACCTATCTTAAAATTTGTTGTTGTTTTTCTTATGGTTCTATTGGTTTTACCGTCTATGAAAGATTTCTACAATCAACAGGTAAAACACACTTTTCAACAATTGCTCAAATATCAGGAGCACTTACAAATATTATTTTAGATTATATTTTTATTTATCCTATGAAAATGGGTGTTGCTGGGGCCGCTTTAGCAACAATTATTGGACAATTTGTTTCTTTATTTGTAGCAATGTATTTTCATTATTATAAAAATAAAGAAATTAATGGAAATGTTTGTTATATCAAAGCGAATGCTTCTTTAATTAAAGGAATCTATATGATTGGTGCTTCTGCAGCATTGATGCAAGGTTTACTTGCAGTGATGATGGCAGGAATGAATGCTATATTAGGATTAGCTCAAGTTGATCCAGCTATTTTAATTGGTTCTTTTGGTATTTACTATAAAATTCAACAAATTGCTTTATTTTCAGCTTTTGGATTATCTAATACTATTATTTCTATTTTATCTTTTAATTATGGAATGAAAGATAGAAAAAGAATAGATGAATGTATTAAGTATGGTATTGTTGATACAGTTATTGTTTCTTTAATGATTACTTTATTATTTGAACTTCTTGCTCAACCATTATCACAATTATTTGGATTATCAGGAAGTACACAAGAAATGATTGATATTTGTAGTACAGCTTTACATATTGCAAGTCTTAGATTTGTTTTTATGGGTATTTCTGTAGCAATTCAAGGTATTTTACAATCTATAGGTTATGCTATTAGACCATTAATTATTGCTTTACTTCGATTGGTGATTTTTGTATTTCCTATTGCGTATTTCTTTACTTTAACAGAAAATGTAACAACACTTGTTTGGTGGACGTTTCCAATTTCAGAATTATTAACAGTCATTATCTCACTCATTATATTAAAAAAATCATATAATGAAAGAATAAGTTCTGTTAAAAATGAAAGTATAACAGATAATTTAGTAATTGCTATTTCAAGAGAACATGGCACTAATGGAAAAGAAATTGCTAGACAAGTCGCTAAAGAATTAAATATTGAATTTTATGATAAAGAAAGAATTAAAGAATTTGCTCTTGAACACGTTTTTGTAAGTAATAAAGAAAGTGAAGATTATATTTATAGTCAATTTTT
>UQVG01000381.1 GCA_900544435.1 uncultured Erysipelotrichaceae bacterium
CGTTAAGGTTCTTTATTTGTTAAGAAGTAATGATGCTTTTTCAATATATTTTTGATGATGTTTATCAAAAATACAATCAGGATCATGATAATAAGTTTCTAAAACATCACACATTTTAAGTAGTTCACTATAAGCATCATGAACTTTATTTTTAGTTGAATGATTTTTAATAGCTTGAACGATAATATCCATTTCTTCATTTTCAAACAATAAACTTTCTTCTAATATCTTTCTAGCAAGTTCACTTGAAAGTTGAGCATGATTAAATGAAGTATTATTTTTATAAACGGAATAATCATGTAAAAGTCCCATGATAGCGCATAATTCATCATCTAATTGCATATAATGACTATAGGCAATACACAAGGTTGATACTCCAAATAAATGACGATAGCCTTGTCTTTTTTTATTTCCAAAACAGTTTTTTTCAAGTTCTTGATAAACAATTTTTTCAATTTCTAAATATCTTTTCATCGTCTAAGTCCTTTAGGATATAAATTTTTAACTTGATTATTACTTTCTTTATAGAAAGAAAGAGGATAACCATCTACAAAAATAACACCATATCCTTTTTGATTATTTCCTTTTAATGTTAAACCAGAAAGATAATCTTTTACTTCTTGACTATCACATTTAAAATCATAAGATCTTTTAACATCTTCTTTATTTAAAGTAAGAGCAAGTGAAAGACTTGGTTCAAATCTCCCTTTTTTACATTCTCCTAAATAAAGACCATTTCTTAAAACTTTGATTGGAAGTTCAGGAAAATGATTTAAAATGGCATAGACATGATTATTTGATTGATAAAGATAAGGTGGTACAGAAATATTTAAGTTTTCTTGATAAAACTTTTGAACAAGTTGTAACTGTTCTTTCTTTAAATTTGGTTTTAAGATTTTTTCTTTTGAAACAGCTGTTTCTGTTGTTTTTTGTAACATAGCTATAAATTGTCCTTCACCACGATTAATATGAGGATACATTCTAATAGTCCCTTCAATAAAACCATCAGACATGCCTTCTTTTTTATCAATAGGAAGTAATTTCATTCCTAATTCATTGATCATATATTCAACTTGTTTTTCATTTTCTTCTAAAGAATAAGTACATGTAGAATAAATTAAAATTCCATCTTTTTTAAGCATTTGATAAGCTTGATCAATTAAATTTCTTTGAATATAAGCACATTCATTTACTTTTTGCATTGACCAAGTATTGATAGCTTCTTTATCCTTTCTAAACATACCTTCTCCAGAACAAGGAGCATCTAAAATAATCTTATCGAAAAAACTTTTAAACTTCATTTTTAAAGGATCACAATTTGTTACAATTGTATTTTTTAATCCAAATCTTTCAATATTACTTGATAAAATAGAAGCACGTAATTTAGAAATATCATTAGCAATCATTAATCCTTCATTAGAAAGACGACTGGCAACATAACACGTCTTACCTCCAGGAGCACCGCACATATCTAAAACATAATCATTTTCTTTGATATCTAAACATGATGCAACGCTCATAGCACTTGGCTCTTGAATATAATAAAGTCCACACATAAAATAAGGACTTTTTCCTAATGGATAATGAAGATAATCAAAATAATACCCACCATCTACATAAGGATGTTTTTCTATATACTGATGATTTAAATGATTTAAAACATCCTTTTTTAAAGGATTTAAATAAAATCCTTTAACTTCATTTTCATTTAAAGAATTAATAAAAGCATCAAAATCATCTTTTAATAATTCTTTCATTCGTTCAATAAATAATTCATTCATTACATTTTCCCCTCAATAAAATAAGTTGCTTCCATATCGGCAACACTTAATGCAAAAGCAATAGGAAACATTTCAAAAGCTTTTCCAACATTTCTAGCATCTTCATTTCCAGAAAAGCCCATATGATATCTGATCGCAAAAGCTTCTTCTCTTGTAAGACGCATATAACCACTGATCATATAAACACTTTTTTCACCATGACCATAAGGTAATTGATCATCATATTCATAGTTTGGTACTTGAATCCATTGACCATCTTTTTTAACATTACGTGTTCCCTTTTTATAACAATTAATTTTACATAAATCATGTAATAATGAAACAATCGCAATTGTTTCT
>UQVG01000382.1 GCA_900544435.1 uncultured Erysipelotrichaceae bacterium
TGATTTATCTTTTGAAAGTGTTTATTCATTTGAAAAAAACAGAAAAGATTTATTAGAAATTATTGAAAAACAAGATATTACACAAGCTAAACTTAATATGGGATATCGAATACCAGTAAATTATAATAGTCAAAATCATTATGCTTTTGTTGTGTTTAATGCAATTTTTGGTGGAATGAGTCAATCAAAATTATTTAAAGTTGTTAGAGAAAAGAATTCATTATGTTATTATATTTCTTCAAGCTATGATGCTTTTAATGGAGTAATGATTATTACAGCTGGTATAGAAGGTAAAGATTATTATCAAACTGTTCAATTAATTAAAGAACAATTAAAAGAAATGCAGGAAGGGCATTTTGATCAAAATGATATTGATATTGCAAAATTAATGATTAAAAATTCTATGAAGAAAACAAATGATGAGCCATTAAGTCAAGTTGCTGTTCAATACAATAGAGATATCACAGGAAAAGAAGAAACAAATGAACAATATTTAGAAAGAATAGAGAAAGTTACTTATCAAGATATTATAGATGTCTGCCAAAATATTGAGCTTGATACAATATTTTTATTGAAAGGAAGAAATGAGTAATGGAAAAAATATATTACCAAACTTTAAAAGAAACATTATTTCATGAAAAACTTGATAATGGTTTAGAAGTGTATTTATTGCCCAAAATTGGCTTTGAAAAAACTTATGGATTATTTTCAACAAGATTTGGGTCTATTGATACAACTTTTGTGCCATTAGGGAAAAAAGAAATGATAAAAGTTGAAGATGGCATTGCTCATTTTTTAGAGCATAAAATGTTTGATATGAAAAATGGTGATGCTGCAGATGAATTTGCTAAGCTTGGAGCAAGTTCAAATGCATTTACATCATCAAGTCGTACAGCCTATTTATTTTCAACAACAACGAATGAAAATGATTGTGTTGAACTTTTACTAGATTTTGTACAAAGTTTAGATATTACAGATGAAAGTGTAGAAAAAGAAAAAGGGATTATTTGTCAAGAAATAAAAATGTATGACGATGATCCAGATTGGCGTGTTTATTTTGGCGCTATTGCTAACTTATATCATAAACATCCTGTTAAAATTGATATTGCTGGAACTTGTGAGACTGTTAATAATACGTATAAGGATATGCTTGAAACTTGTTATCAAACATTTTATCATCCACATAATATGATGCTTTTTGTTGTAGGTAATATTAATCCTGAAGAATTAATGAATGTGATTAAAGAAAATCAAAGTAGAAAAGACTTTTTACCTGAAACACCGATACAAAGATTAAAAATAAAGGAACCAACATCGGTAGCAGTTAAAGAGCAAATTGATACAATGCAAGTTGAAATGAATAAATTAATTGTTTCTATTAAAGTTAATGAAATTCTTAACGATCCTCAAGCTAAAATTAAAAGAGAATTAGCTTTAAATTTATTATTTGATTTATGTTTTTCTAAAAGCTCATCATTATATAACGAATGGTTAGAAAAAGGATTTATTAATGAAACGTTTAGTGCTAGTTTTACACAAGAAAGAGATTATGCTTTTATTTTAATGGGTGGAGATCAAGATGATTATAAATTATTACAAAAGACAATTTTTGATTTTATAGATCATATTCAAGATTTAGAAATAGCAGAAGATGACTTTGAAAGAATTAAAAGAAAAACGATTGGTAATTTTATCAATAGTTACAATAGTCCAGAAAGTATTGCTAATACTTTTAGTCGCTATTATTTTGAAGGGATTTGTTCATTTGATTTGGTGGATTATGTAAGTAAAATGACAATAGCAGATTTAAATGATGTAAAAAAATATTTTGATAAAGAATATGCTTCAAGTTATATTGTGAAAAAAGATAAATAAAGGGGTATATTTAATAATAATTTATGGTATAATGTATTGCGACTAGAGAGTGTAAATAAATTTCCTACACATTAGATACGGGAACCTGATCTAAATAATGGTGTTGAAGGCCTATCTTTGAATAGGAATCCTAAAATTATTTAAAGGTGCCCACCTGTACGTAACAGGGATAATCTAAAAGCTCTCTAGTTTTTTATTTAAAAGGAGAAATTAAAATGGCAGCAATAGATCAAAAACT
>UQVG01000383.1 GCA_900544435.1 uncultured Erysipelotrichaceae bacterium
AGAAGCTGTTGTTAAATGATATGAATTTTCTTTATTAATCTTATTAATAAAATCTGTTGTTGTTTGTGGTTTGCTATCTGTAACTATACTTTCAAATAAGCTTACTTGTTTTTTATAATCATTTTTATTAATGATATTATTTAAAGAAACACCTATAAGTCTTAGTAATCTACCTTCATAATTTTTGTCAAACAAGTATTTAGCAGTAGAAAGTATGGTTTCATAATCATTAATATAATCAGATAATGGTATTTGACGAGAAACTGTTTCAAAACGAGAGTATTTAATTGTAATACTGATAGAATTTCCAATTAAATTTCTTTTTTTTGCTCTAAAGGAAACCCTTGAGCATAATGAACGCAATGTTTCATAAATGGTGTCTATATCATTTGTATCATATTGTAAAGTTGTAGAATTTCCAACAGATTTCAATTCATTTTTTTCAGTATTAACTTTAGAAATATCAATACCATTTGCTTTTCGATAAAGAAGAAGAGCGTTTTTTCCAATAATTTGCCTTAGTTTATTATAGTTATCATAATTGGCAACATCTCCAATAGTATTAATACCCAACTCTTTTAATTTAGGTGCAGTCTTTTTCCCTATACCAAACATATCAGCAACATCTAATGGCCAAAGTAATTGTTTATAATTAGATTTATTTAGAATAGTAATACCCATTGGTTTTTTCATATCACTGGCCATCTTAGCCATAAACTTATTTGGTGCAATTCCAATAGAACATTTTAATTTTAGTTCTGTTAAAACCGTATTTTGAATAGTACATGCAAGATCATAAGGATGTACATGATGTTTTATGACATAATCTGAAAAATCAACATAGCATTCATCTATACTTGCTATTTCCAGTATAGGACTATACGAAGAAATCAGTTCAAAAAACTGACTTGAAAGACGTCTATATAAATCAAAATTAACAGTTTTCACAATTAAATCTTTGCATAATTGTTTTGCTTGAAACAATGGCATTGCAGAATGAATTCCATATTTTCGTGCTTCATAAGAAGCAGTTGATACAATTGCACGTCTATTATTTCCAGATACAACTAGAGGTTTGCCCTCTAAAGAAGGATCCATAGCAATCTCTGCGCTAGCATAAAATGCATTTAAATCTATATGAAATATTATTTGCATATGATCTATTTCCTCCTTCTTTAGAAACATTGTATCATATTTTGTTTATAAATATCGACCTTTATTTACTAATGCAGTTTTATGAGCAAGTCTTAATTTATCAGCAATCATCGCTATAAATTCAGAATTTGTTGGTTTAGACTTTGAAGCAGAAACAGTGTAACCAAATATATCATCAATAGCCTCAGTATTTCCTCTATTCCATGCCACTTCTATAGCATGACGGATTGCACGTTCTACTCTAGAAGATGTTGTATTATAGTTTCTAGCTATTTCTGGATATAAAACTTTTGTTACCTGACCTAAAATATCGATATTATCGTAGGTTTTCATGATAGCTGTTCTTAAGTACATATATCCTTTGATATGTGCTGGAATTCCAACTTCATGAAGAATTTCTGTGATTTCATTTTCAATTTTAACCTTTTGAATTTTTTCATTCTCATTTATATGAATTTCGTTTATTGTCATTTCATCTGATAAAACACGTTTAATAACATCCATAAAATAATTGAAATCAAAAGGAATTTTGAAGCAATAACTTACATTTAATTTTTCTAATGCATTGCTTATTACAGGACTTGTAAAACTTGTTAGGCATACAACTTTTTGATAAGCATTCTTATTAACTTCTTTTACTTTTTCTAATACTCCAACACCATCAATGTCCGTAAGCATTAAATCAATAACTAATAAATCACAATTGTTCATTTTAAAAAAAGTAATTGCATCGCCTGCACTTTTTGCAGTACCAACAACTTGATAATTGGAAAACTTTTCAAATTGTTGTGCTATACCTTCTAATAGTTCATGATTTTCCACAATAATAAAGATTTTCTTTTTTTCCATAATTACCTCCCATCCACTACCAACAACCATATTATATAAAGTATTCCAAGTTATGTTTAGATGTTAGATAAAAAAGTACACATTTTTATAAAATT
>UQVG01000384.1 GCA_900544435.1 uncultured Erysipelotrichaceae bacterium
ATCTCTCCTCTTTAAACAAAAGCATGATCAATTTCAATGACACAATGATATTCGTCACTGATTTGTTTGACTTCTGCACTTATTTTATTTTTTAAAATTTGATGACTAATTTGATCATTAGCTGGTATTAAAACATCAAATATTAAATTTGTATGATTCTTCCCTGGAACCATTCTAAAATCATGAATCGAATAATGTTCATCTATTCCTTTTACAATTTCTAAAACTTGTTGTTTTAAAGCTAATAACTTTGGATTATGCACATCCACTGGATCATAATGAATGGTCGTATGAATATGATATTTTTCTTGAATTGCTCTTTCAATATCATCGATTTCTTCATGAATTTTCATAACATCTTCTTGACAATCTACTTCCACATGAAGTGTCATAAACATTCTTCCTGGTCCATAATCATGCATCATTAAATCATGAATACCTAAAGGTTTATCATATGACATGATAAAATTTTCAATGTCATCTATCAAGGCTTTATCAGGTGCCAATCCTAATAAAGGATTGATTGTATCTTTAAATACATTAATTCCCGCAAAAATAACAATTAAAGAAACAATTGTCCCAATAATTCCATCAACTGGTAAATCAGTTATCAATGTAAGCATTAAAGAAACAAGTGTTGCAAATGTTGTCACAACATCATTTAAACTATCTTGTCCTGCAGCTTTTAAAGATGATGAATCAATTTTTTTACCAATTTGATTATTAAAATAATACATCCATAACTTCACTAAAATAGAAAATATTAAAATCACTACTGCAACAAATGAAAACATAACTTTTTCAGGATTAAAAATCTTAATAACTGATTCTTTTAAAGATTGAATACCTACTACCAAAATTAAAAAAGCAATCACCATACCTGCAATATATTCATAACGTCCATGACCATAGGGATGATCTTTATCAGGATGTTTATTAGCAAGTTTAAAACCAAACAAAGAAGCTAAATTACTTCCTACATCCGATAAGTTATTTAAACCATCTGCTTGGATAGCAACTGAATGAACAATTAGACCAATTGTTATTTTAAAAATAACTAAAACAATATTGCATATAATGGACAAAATGGAACATAACGTTCCATAAGCTTGTCTTACTTTTTGATTTTTATAATCATCATAATTTTCAATAAATCTTTGTGTTAAAAAATGAATCATGATAAAACATCATAAACAAAAATATTTTGTTTATCTACCTTTATTAATTCAACTTCTTCTAATTCTTTTAAATATTTATTTACTTCTGTTGATTTCTTTTTATCTCCCCAGATGACATTAAAAGATTCTCCTTTGTCTCTGTTAGAGTATATTCCAAGAAGTCCGTTGGTAATTTCATTTCCTACCTGAACCATTCCAATGTTTGCCCCGGCATCTTTAAATTTCTGAATAGATTCTTTGGTGAAATCATATACATCTGAACACATCTTTTCTGTATTATTTACATCCTTTTTCCATGCTTTTGGAACTAACTGAACCGCTGGTTCTGCCCAGAAATCCGAATAATGAAAATCAAGCAGAACTTTCATATCATATTGGGCTGCCTCTTTTGCGATCTCTACACCTGTGGAAACATCATTTCCACCACCGCCATAGGTTTTCCCATCTGCATTAAACGGATCATTCCAGATCCTGATCCTGATATAATTGATTCCATTATCATGAAGTACTTTTAATAACGGTGTCTCATTTCCTTCATAATCATAATATTTCACTCCTGCTTTCTTTAATGCAAGATAAGATGAAATATCCATTCCTCGGATAGAACTCTCAGACATTCCTTTGACTTTTTTGATCGTTACTTTTTGATCTTTTAATCCTGTATCTCCACCATATTCCCATGGATCTTTGTAGCTGCTTACATCAACCTGATTTCCTTGTGCATAAGCAAAGATTGCAAGTGAAGACATTGCTTGTCCATTTTCATCAAAGAATGAGTCCCATGCCCCAACAAAATCTGCATCATCGTAGATCAATCCACCTGCATTTTTCTCATCGATCGTTGCCTGAAGATACTCATAAATGCTCTTTGTCTGTGTCGTTATACTGGCTTTTCCTTCTG
>UQVG01000385.1 GCA_900544435.1 uncultured Erysipelotrichaceae bacterium
GATTTTTATACCTAATATAAGTATTATTTTAAGTATATTTATCATTAATAAATGTGTCTTACTTTTATGTATCAAACACAAATTCAAAATCTAAAAAGCGTTGATTTTATCGATGTTTTATTTGTTTCTTGGCTTCATTTGAGGGAATAAGATAACTTCTTGAATAGATTCTTGTCCTGTTAATAACATAACTAATCTATCAATACCCATACCCATTCCACCTGTTGGTGGTAAACCATATTCTAGAGCTTCTACGTAATCTAAATCCATTTCGTTTGCTTCGTCATTTCCTAATTCTTTTTCTTTTAATTGATCAGCAAATCTTTCATATTGATCGATTGGATCATTTAATTCAGTAAATGCGTTAGCATATTCGTTTCCACAGATGAATAATTCAAAACGTTGTGTGAAACGTGGATCTTCTAAGTTCTTTTTAGCAAGTGGTGAGATTTCAATTGGATGACCATATACAAATGTTGGTTCAACAATTGTTTCTTCTACATATTTTTCAAAGAATTCATTGATAATATGTCCATAACCAAAATGAGCTTCTACTTCAATACCATGTTCTTCAGCTAATTTTTTAGCATCTTCAAATGACATATGTTCATTGAAATCAATACCCGTTTTTTCTTTAATAGCTTCTGTCATAGAAACACGTTTAAATCCTGGAGCTAAAGAAATATGATGTCCTTTATAATCTAATTCATAAGTTCCATTAACTTCCATAGCAGCATTAGAAATAATACCTTCAGTTAAATCCATCATACCTTCAAGATCACTAAATGCTTTATAAACTTCAATAGTAGTAAATTCAGGGTTATGAGTTCTATCCATACCTTCATTTCTGAATAAACGCCCAATTTCATAAACAGCATCCATACCACCAACAATTAATCTCTTTAAAGATAATTCAGTAGCAATACGTAAATAGAAATCAGTATCTAATGTATTATGATGTGTAACGAATGGTCTTGCAGCTGCTCCACCTAAGATTGGATTTAATACAGGTGTTTCAACTTCTACATAGTTTTTACTATCTAAATAATGTTGAATTGAACGGATGATTCTTGGTCTTGTAAACGCAATTTTTTTAGCATCTTCATTCATGATTAAGTCAACATATCTTCTTCTATATCTTTCTTCAATATCACTTAAACCATGGAATTTTTCTGGTAAAGGACGTAATGCTTTTGTTAAATGTGTATATTCACTTACTTTAATTGAACATTCTCCAGTATTTGTCATAAATACTGTACCTTTAACCCCAATAATATCTCCAATATCACCTTTTTTAACGATTTCATAAGCATCTTCACCAATAGTATCTTTTCTTACATATAATTGGATTTGTCCATCTCTATCTTGAATATGCATGAAACATACTTTACCTTTACGACGTTTAGTCATAATTCTACCAGCTACAGATACTTCAACAGCCATTTCTTCTAATTCTTCATGAGTTTTTTCACCATATTGTTCTTTAATACCTTTTGAATAAGCAGTTACATCAAATCTTTGACCAAAAGGATCAATCCCTTTATCAATAAGTTCTTGCATTTTTTCTCTACGAACAAGTTCTTGTTCACTAAACTTTCTTTCTTCCATAATTTCCTCCTAAAATATAAAAAACTCTCCATCCCATGGGACGAGAGCTAAATCGTGTTACCACCCAAATTCATTAATAGGTCACCCTATTAACCTCAATAACTATCTATTAATAGTCTTGCCTATAACGTGGCTTACGTCATCTTATCAAAACATCCAAGATGCAGCTCCTAGTCTTTATTCATAATAGTTTCATTATCTTTTCCACCAACCAAGACTCTCTTTGAATGAAGGGCTATTATTACTTATCTATTCATTGCCTTTATTTCTACTTCGTTATCTTAACTTAATTCAAATTTATTGTCAATATAAGCGATAAAATTAGTTTTAATAATGAAAAAATGCACATAAGTGCATTAATCATGAATCTTATTATTTAAAACCATTCTTACAAAATCAGGTTCAAAATGTTTAGCTCTTGATCCTGAATATCCCATATCTAATGATGAAATTTGTT
>UQVG01000386.1 GCA_900544435.1 uncultured Erysipelotrichaceae bacterium
TGATTATTTTAACATTAGCGTTAGTTTTAATTCTCATTGTTAGATTAGCATATGTTCAATTAACACAAGCTGATACTTTAGAAGTTAAACTAGAAACTTATGGCAGTACAACATATACAAATGATGCACCTCGTGGTGAAATCTATGACCGTAATTATACAAAAATTATGGGTAATCAAAATGTTATTTGTGTTGATTATTATGCACCTAAAAAAATTACAGATAAGGAAATTACATATATTGCAAAATTTTTAAGTAAAAACCTTACATTGGATTTTTCTAAAAATAATGTCAACAATATAACTGAAAGAAATATTAAAGACTATTTTATAATTGCACATGAAAAATTAGCAGAATCATTATTAAGTGACAATGAATTAAAAAAATTAAAAGAAGAAAATTTAGATGATGCTGAATATTCAAAGGCAAAAACAAATTTAATGGTTTCAAAACTCACTACAGATTATATATATCAAAATATGACTCAAGATGAGATAGAGCAAACACGATTTGAATATTTGATGAAAAGGTGTAAAACAGGTTCTGTGACGCTTGTCGAAGGCATTACTGTTGAAGAGGCTAGTGTTATTGGAGAAAATACTAATGTTTTAAAAGGTATTCAAATTAGTAGTGGTTGGTCCAGACAATCAATGGTCAATGGTCAATTAGGTTCGTTAATTGGAAAACTTACAACTAAAAGACAAGGTCTACCTACTGAATTAAAAACGGAATTAACTGCAAAGGGCTATACTAGTAATTCTAGAGTAGGAACAAGTGGGTTAGAAAAGCAATATGAAAATATTTTGAAGGCATCAAATTCATCTTATTCTGTTAAATATAATAGTAATGGTGATCCAATTATTACAAATAACGTTAATGGTGAAAAAGGAGACAATATCCGTTTGTCTATTGATTTAGAGTTACAATCTTATGCAGATGAACTTATTTCAAATGAATTGACAACATGTAATAGTTTTAATAAATACTTTAATAAAATGTATTTTATTATGATGAATCCTAATAATGGTGAAATTTTGGTTATGTCAGCTAAAGAAATTAACAAAGAAACTGGAGAAATTAGAGATATATCTACAGGTAACTTTCTAGAAGCTGTTGAAATTGGTTCAACTTCAAAAGCAGGTACGTTATATACAGGTTTTAAGGAAAATATTATTGTTCCTAATACTTATTTTGTAGATGAACCTCTTTGGTTTAAGGGATCTACAAAAGCAAAAAAATCATGGAAACCAATGGGAAATATTAATGAAATAGATGCACTTGCTTGGTCATCGAATGTTTATATGTTTAGAATTGCTATGAAATTAGCAGGCGTTGATTATGTTCCTCATGGAGCTTTAAATGTCGATCTTAATCGATTTGTGAAAACTCTATCTACTATTAGAAGAGACTTTGGTGAATTAGGCTTAGGGGTTAAAACAGGTTTAGATGTCCCAAATGAAAGTGATGGTTATAAAGGAAAAGAAATAGCTCCTGGACACTTATTAGATGCATGTATTGGACAATATGACACATATACTCCAATTCAATTAGCTCAATATACTTGTACACTTGCTAACATGGGTAAAAAAGTTCAACCACATTTCCTTATTGAATCATTTAAAAGTGATGGAGAAGGAAATAGGTACACGACTTATAAATTTAAAACAAATATTCAAGATGATGTTTCTTCGCAAACAGATGCCTTTAAACAAATTAAAGCAGGTATGCGTGCTTGTGTTACAAGAACGGATGGGACATCACATACTTATTGGTCTACAAAGCCATATGCTGTTTATTGTAAAACTGGGACAGCTGAAAAATATGATTCTGGGGATAGTGTCGATCATCCAAACCATCTTCAAATTGGCTATATTTCAGCAACAGAAGATAGTAAACCTTTAGTTGCATTTGCTAGTATTGCCTTTAGAGAAGATCGCTCTTCATCAGGTGCTGATTCCTCTGCACCAATTATTGCACATCAAGTTGTAGATAAATATGTAGAAAAATATGGTTTAAATTAAAAAAATGCTAGTATTTCATAAATTTATATGTTATTATAT
>UQVG01000387.1 GCA_900544435.1 uncultured Erysipelotrichaceae bacterium
ATTTATGTTCGTGTTCTGATATTAGAACACAAGATGCTATTTGAAGGTTTTTGTTCTATAATGAGAACATGAAATAATATGACATTTGTTGATTTTATTTATACACAAATATGATAAAATAAAGTCACAAGGGGGATTTGTATGGAAAAAGAATTGAACTGGGCAGTCATAGGAACAGGTGTGATTGCTAATGAAATGGCACAAGCTTTACTAAAGATGGATAAAAAACTTTATGGAGTTGCCAATAGAACACAAACAAAGGCTATTGATTTTGCAAAGAAGTATGGTGTTAAAAAAGTCTATGATGAAATTGATGAAGTGTTTGATGATGAAAATGTTGATATTATTTATTTGGCAACATCACATAATACGCATTATCAATTTATGAAAAAGGCGTTAGAACATGGAAAGCATTTATTTGTAGAAAAATCAATTACGTTAAATAGTCGTGAATTAGATGAAATGATGGCACTTGCTAAAGAAAAAAATTTAATTCTTGCAGAAGCCATGACCATTTGGCATATGCCAATCTATAAAGAATTATGGAAAATCGTGCAAAGCGGTGAACTTGGTAAAATGCAAATCATGACAGTAAACTTTGGAAGTTTTAAAGAATATGATATGAATAATCGTTTCTTTAATATGAATCTTGCTGGTGGGGCTTTATTAGATATTGGAGTCTATGCACTTTCGGCAGTACGTAGCTTTATGTCTAAACAGCCAAATGAAATTGTAAGTCAAGTGAGGTTTGCACCTACAGGATCTGATGAACAAGCAACGATTTTACTTAAAAATGAAGATCAACAAATGGCAACGATTGCTTTATCAATGCATTCAAAACAACCTAAAAGAATTATGATTTCTTTAGAAAAAGGGTATATTGAAGTTTATGAATTTCCTCGTGGACAAAAGGCAACGATTGTGGATGCTGTAACAGGAAAACAAACTGTGATTGAAAAAGGAAATACAGAAAATGCTCTTTATTATGAAATGTGTGATATGGAAGAAGCTGTTAGAAACCATGATGATTCACATTTAAATTTAGAATATACAAAAGATGTCATGGATATCATGAGTCAACTTCGTAAAGAATGGAATATGCAATATCCAGGAGAAAAATGGTAGAGGACAAATTTTTTGTCCTTTTCTTTATGAAATGATAAAATAGAGTAAAGAAAATAAAGGAGGATCATTATGGATAAAGTATTAAAGTTTTTAAAAGATGCAGAAACTTATTATTTAGCAACAGTAGAAGGTGATCAACCAAGAGTAAGACCATTTGGAACAGCACATGTTTTTGAAGGAAAACTTTATATTCAAACAGGTAAAGTCAAAGATGTTTCAAAACAATTGCATCAAAATCCAAAAGCTGAAATTTGTGCTTTTAAAAATGGAGAATGGTTACGTATAAGTGGAGAGTTGGTTGAAGATGATCGTAATGAAGCAAGACAATCAATGTTAGATGCTTATCCAAGTTTACAAAAGATGTATAAGGCAGATGATGGAAATACTGAAGTTTTCTATTTTAAAGATGCAACAGCTATTTTTTCATCATTTACTCATGAACCAGAAGTTATTAAGTTTTAATCATATTGACCTATTAAAAAACTGTTTTAATAGGTCTTTTTTTGTTTAATGATAAGTGGTTGATAGAGTTTATCGAGTGTTTTAGCAACTATATTTGCATTGGTTCCATCAACGACAACATCGTATTTATTGTTAATACTGCCAAAAGTGATTGTTTGATGGATATGATATAAATTCATTAATTCTTTTAACATATTTTCTCTCGTTGCTTGATGATCATAGATTTTCATATAGGTATAACCTTTATATTCTTGGCTATCAAAGATAATGATTTTAAAAGATGATAAATCTAAACTCTTTTGTAAGTGTTGATATAATTGATGTATTTTATCATGTTTATCTATTAACATTAAATAAATAGGGCTTTGATCAGAAAAAAGATCATGTTTAAAATAGTTTCGATAAGGATTTTTTCTTAGCTTTTGAAAGAGTGCTTCTTCTACTTTGTTATTAAAATCCCCAT
>UQVG01000388.1 GCA_900544435.1 uncultured Erysipelotrichaceae bacterium
TCTATAAAATCACATTTTTTTTCATTAATCATAAAATATAAATCAAATAATCTTGCATATTTATAAAGTAACGTTTCTTTATCAACATCCTCTTTAATAATAACTGATTTTGGTAAAGATAAAATCAAACGATTTTTATCAAAAAGAATACCTACAAAATTACTTATATATATCCAATCCTTTGTTTCTTTACCCATATTTCTTCTAAAAAGAGATTCTTTCACATTCTCTATTACATCTCGATACTTATTATAATCAACGCCTTTACCATCTTGTATTAATTCTATTTCCATTTTTTTACCCTCTACCTTAACATAAGCATATCTCTATTAAGGAAAAGATGTCAAACAAAAAAGCTTTTGCCTAAGCAAAAACTTTTAACAAAGATTTAAAACATCATCAATTAAACCAAAATGAACAAATGCTTTATAAATACCATCTTGATCAACATCATCTGTAACATAATCAGCCATGGCTTTGATTTCATCACCACCGCTATTAACAGCCACACCAACATGACAATATTCAAGCATTGGAATATCTACTTTTGCATCACCAAAAGCAAAAGTATCTTCGATTGAAGCCCCTAAATGTTTTAATAACTCATCAATAGCGTGTCCTTTATCAATACCTTTAACACCTAAATCACCAAATAATGCAATTTCTCCAGCGCCACCCCAAGTACCAGGTTTTAAATCAGGAAATTCTTCAATTGAATCTAAATGATCTTGGTAACTATTTAAAATAAAGCTCACTTTATTACAATCATCTCGGTATAGTTCTCCTCCATAAATCATTTCAGGGAAAACTGTACGTACTGTTTGTTCACTGGCGTTTTCTTTTCCTTTTCTTTGACAATAAACTTTAATTACTGGATTTCCTTTTTCTTCAAAATTTTCTGAAGCAAATAAACCATTATTACTTTCTAAATAAAATTCTAAATTTCTAGAATGACACCAATCTACAATATGTTTACATTGTTCTAAAGTAATTAATTGATGCATCACAACAGTATCTTCATCTTTAACATAAGAACCATTACCACCAATCATTCCATCTAGACCAATATCCCAAATATAATCATAAACTTCAGCTTCACTACGTCCTGTACAAATATATACACGATGTCCATTTTTTCTTGCTTCTTTAATAGCTTTATCAGCAGAAGCAGGTAATTTGTTTTCATAATCTAATAATGTTCCATCGACATCAATAAAAATAATTTTTCCCATTTTTCTAATCTCCTAAAATAAATTTTTCAATATAATTTCCAATACCATCATGATCATTATCATCCGTAATATAATCTGCGACACTCTTTGTTTTATCACTTCCATTAGCCATAACGACACCAACACCAGCATTTAAGGTCATATCATAATCATTATCAGCATCTCCAAATGTCACAATTTCTTTAATATCAATATGATGAAGTTTTAAGATTTCAATTAATCCTGCTGTTTTAGAAACTCTTGGATCCATATATTCATAAAGAACACTTGCTGTTTTAAGGGATGATGATTTAAATTCATCACTATGGAATGTTTTTGATCTTTCAATGATTTTATCCATATCCTCTGGTTTACAAATAATAATTAATTTAGGTTTTGGATTTTGTAAGAATTCATTATAATCAACAACTTGATAAGGTACTCTATCTGCCTTTGACAACATTTGAATATGTTCATCATCTTTTGGCGCAAATAAGATACCATCTTCAGGAATGGCAAAGTTACAATCCATATCTTCATAATGTTTAACAATACTTTGAATCAATCTTCCATCTAAAGGAAATTGAGCTTTAGCGATATCTAGCGTATAGTCATAAATTTCTGCACCACCAGTACCAACAATCATATCAACAAGACCATCAATTCCCCATGTTTTTAATAAAGTTTGAATACTATTAACATCTCTTCCTGTAGATAAACCAAATAAGATTCCTTTTTCTCTTGCTTTTTTGATCATCTCTACTGTTTTAGGGGTAACCACCCCTTCACTTGAAAGAAGTGTTCCATCTATATCACACATAATTGCTTT
>UQVG01000389.1 GCA_900544435.1 uncultured Erysipelotrichaceae bacterium
GTTTTTTGGTTCCGGAACTTCAGGAATCGAAGCTATAAATATGAATAGACGTTGTATTGGTGTGGAATTAAAAGATGATTTAGCAGAAAAAGTTTCTGAAAAATTTACACCAAAACAATTAGTTACTGATGTTAATATAATTTGTGCTGATTCGACAAGTGAATTGGCTGTAGAAAAGGTTAAGGCAAGATTAGAAATTATGGGTGAAGAAAAAGCTCAATTTTTAATGCTTCATCCACCTTATGATGATATTATTAAATTTTCAGATAAAAAAGAAGATTTATCTAACTGTGAATCTACAGAACAATTCTATGATATGTTTGAAAAAGTTGCTAAAAACGGTTATGATTTATTAGAAAAAGGCAGATTTGCTTGTCTTATCATTGGAGATAGTTATAAAAATTCAGAAGTTCAGCCTTTAGGTTTTGAATGTATGAATAGAATGAGAAAGCTTGGTTTTGTATTGAAATCAACTATAGTAAAAGATATTCAAGGTAATGAAAGAGGTAAAGGAAGAACTGCTAACTTATGGCGCTATAGAGCTTTAGCAGGTGGATTTAGTATCTTTACTCATGAATATATTTTCGTATTCCAAAAAGTTTAAGAAAATTAATTTAGTAATAAAAACCCGAGGATTTAAACCTCGGGTTTTTGATTATGCATCATATCGTTTGAATGATTTTTCTATAGATTTTGAAATTAAAGATTTTGTAGTATCGTATTCAGTTGTTAGTGAAGAAATTTCTGTGTCTAAGTTTTTCATTTTTGTATCGATATTTTGTTCTTTATTTTCTATTTTTGTTTTTTCTGTATTGTATTTAGCTTCAGCTTTTGCTATTGCTTCTTCATCAGGAACTTCTTTAATATACTTGTCGGTTGAATAGTTGGTTTGGTAATAGTAACCATCATCTCCAATTGAGGATATGAAAACCAGTCCACTTTTTAGCATTTCTTGTAAGTATGAAGCATCGTTTATTTGACTATTTTCTGTCCAACCATTTAAGCATATACGGTTGAATAAAGTATCATAGAAAGTTGCTTCAATACAAGTATCTTCAGTATCTTCTGAGTTTGTATTAACAGGGATAGTGAATAGGAAATCATCACTATTAGGATCATACATTATTTGGTCGCCTCTAGGACCAACGTTCATTGTATAATCGTTGTTTTCTGGTCCTTTCATTGCTCCGACATATGCGGTTAAAAAGACATCAGCAATATTGTTTAAGTTAATAGATACTGTAGTGTGGTCGTTTCTATCTTTGTAGAACCATCTTCTACTATCATAACCATCTGTGAATACAAATCCTAAATAGTTAGGAGATTGGGTTACAACACCAGCATCATAATCACCATGTTTACCATCAATATCATGACCTAGTTTTGTCCCAACACCTTGCATATGTTCTCTGTAGGTTTTACCTTGGAAAGTATCATCGAATTCTGTATTTTCACAAAGGTCTGAGTTATCATAATTATGGCTTGCAACTTCAGACGCAGCTTCTTGAATACTTGAATCTGGGTAAATTAAATCATATACTGCGTTATAAGCAGCTTGTAATGCAGCATCGCTAGCATTAGTTCCACCCAATACAGCTGCAAATTGATCTGTCATCCAGTTTAGGAAAGATGGTGAATTTTCGCTAGAGCCAATTATTTTTTCTTGTAAGTATGCTGTTTCAAATAGCGGTGTTTTTTCACCTTGTGGAGATTCTAAACTTAAATTGTATTGAGCTTTATCTGTCAATAAATCGGCAAGTGTAACATATTGAGATGATCCGCCATCTCTTACACCATTACCGTCAGAGTCAGTACAAAATCTTTCGGAAGCTCCACCTAATGGAGCTTTATCTGCAGAAGTACCCATTGTTAAGCCCCAAGATGCAGAATCTTCACAATTAAGGCTTATTAATTCAATTAATTCATCATAAGTAATTTGAGTTGTTCCGGCAGTTTCATTAGATACACTACCAACACCAACAGTATTACCATATGTGATACTTTGGATAGTTGCAGCTTTATTTGGGGTAATAATATT
>UQVG01000390.1 GCA_900544435.1 uncultured Erysipelotrichaceae bacterium
AGATTATTTCGTAGAAGGAAGTTCATCAGTGGCAAAACGACTCTACATCCCTTCCATGATTATCGGTATGACAATTGTAGCAATGGGAACGAGCGCGCCAGAAGCATCGGTAAGTATACGTGCTGCATTTACAGGAAATAACGAAATAGCTTTAAGCAATATTATTGGTTCTAATATTTTTAATGGTTTAATTGTTGTTGGTATCTGTGCTTTTTTAGCTTCATTTAAAACAGATAAAACGATTTTAAAAAAGGATCTTCCTTTTAATATCATCGTTACTTTCATTTTACTTATCATGTTATTTGATGGAAAACTTTCAAGATTAGAAGGAATATTTCTTATTTTATTAATGATTATCTATCTTGGAAGAATGATTTATGAAGCGATTTGTCACCAACAAAATGAAGACAACACAAAAACACGTTCTCTATTAACGAGTATTCTATTTATTGTTTTAGGATTAGCTTTCGTTATTTTGGGTGGACAACAAGTCGTTGATCAAGCTTGTATTATTGCTAGAAATTTAGGTGTTAGCGAAAATTTCATTGGACTTACGATTGTTGCTATTGGTACTTCTCTTCCTGAACTTGTAACTTCTATTGTTGCTACAAAAAAGGGAGAAAGTGGTTTAGCTTTAGGTAACGCTATTGGCTCTAATATCTTTAATATCTTATTTATTTTAGGATGTTCTGCGACACTTTCACCACTTACTGTTATAAATGAATCAATTATAGATTGTATTATCTTACTAGTAAGTAGCATTCTACTTTATCTATTTGCAAAAACAAATAAATCAATGAACAGAAAAGAAGGTCTTCTTTGTATTTTACTCTATATCATTTATACAGCTTATTTATTCATTAGATAAATCAAAGAGAGCATTCCAAATAGGAATACTCTCTCCTTTTTAACTCGCTCTTTTCCAAATTATATAACTTGATTTGGTGGCGTACACCGCTTTTTTAACTCCCTCTTAATGGTTGGGAACACCGCTTTTTTTGGTGGATTACCACACAACTTATAAGATTCAATACAATACTTTTTAAAAATTTGAACTATTTTATAGGTATTATTACTTTTTGTTGTTTCATTTTTAATTTTGTGTTGTCTTTTTTCTGTATTTGCATATAATAATAATGTAAATGGCACTTGGTGCGGAAGAAAACTCATGAATAATCATGAGTTTTTTCTTTACATAATTCTTTAATCATATTTAAATATTTTTTCCTATCAGATACTTTTCGTAGTTCATGGGTCTTAGGATTATAAAATCTAATTAATATTTCTAAACTATTACTACGCATTACACAATTACGAATAGAAACCAAACAAAAAATTTTATTAATAAAATCTGGTATCTTTTGTACATTTAAATTCATATTAAATCGCTTTAAATCTTCAAAAATTACATCTTGTTGTTTTTTATCAAGACACGTGAAAACAGTTAACATATTTCCTAAACTCATTCTATCAAAGAAACAATAAATATCTGCATAATTAAAAATTTGTTCTTTTAGTTTTTCTAAATGTGCATTCATATGTTTTATTCTTTGTTCATTATATCTATTTTCTAAAATTGCAGCTCTTATTTTTAAGCCATCAAAAAACATCCTCAATTGATTAGAATCTGTTAATTGATTCAAAGTTAAAATATGATAAGCTGTTATTGACTTGAAATGAATTTCAAAATCTAGTATGTTTTCAATAATCATCGGATATAATTTTCTTTCATTCATAAACAAATCATAATATTCACTAAATTCAACATTCCTTTCGTAAATATGTTCTCCATTTACTTTAATCACTTCTTTTTTTTCATTTGTTTTTGCAAAGTTATGTTTATACGGAGTTATTAAATTTATATAGTTATATTCTAATAATTTCTCACCCGCTATTTTTTTAGACATTATATTAAATTGAACATGCTTTTTATTTTCTAAATACTCAATTTGATTTGAAATTTTTTTCGCTAATTTATATTTTTGAACACGATTTTCATTCATATTATTTCCCCTTTTATTAAAATATATTATAT
>UQVG01000391.1 GCA_900544435.1 uncultured Erysipelotrichaceae bacterium
AAGAAGGTAAAGAAGAAGGCTTAAAAGAAGGAGAACTTTTGAAAGCTAAAGAAAAGACATTAAAATTATTCAATAAGCTCTTTCCTGATGAAAATAATGAATTATTAGAAAACTTAACACTATTACAATATGATCAAACATTTGATGCCTTGTTAGAAAACGAAGATTTAAAAACGATTAAAAAAATCATTGGAAAATGATAATCCAATGATTTTTTAATAACACACATAAATATAACGTCCAAATTTAACAAATTCTGTTTTCTTCCTTAAGATACGATTTCTTATTTCAAAACCTGCTTGTTTGATTTCTTGATCCATTTGTTCATAACTTACTAAAACAAGTTTATTACATAATTTTCTAGCACTATTAATAATATCACACTGTTCTTTATAAGTAATCGGTGTATAAAGATTATAAGGAATATCAATAATAGCAATATCATAATGTCCTTGATGCTTATTAATATCATCTTTTGTAATCAACATACCATCAAAACCAAAATGATTAAGATTACACCTTGCTTTCCATGAAATATCCCTTGAAATATCAAATCCTTTGATAGAATACCCTAAAGCTAGTCCTTCTAAAACAACTGTACCCATTCCACAACATGGATCTATCATTGTTTTTGTTTGATCATTTTCTCCAGCAATATTAATCAATGTTCTTGCAAGTCTAATATCTAAAGAATTTGAAAAAGTATTTGGTTTATCATCATATTTTTTCCATGATGGAACACCATGATGATAATACCCAATAATCCATAAGTCATTCACTTTTGTAAGAGCAATTGTATGTTTTGGTTTTGACATATTCACACTGCCCTCTATAAACCATGAAATATCTTTACATTTATCAAGTGTTTCTTGATAATCTGGATGACTAATAGGATTTTTTAAATAAATAACTTTAAAATCTTGATAGTTATGTTTTTGTAGTTTAACCTTCTCTTTTAAGTCATCAAAATTGGAACTTATCGCCCAAATATCTATTTTACCTTTCATAAAAACACTTATATTGACATCAATATCTTTATTTGTAATAAAACATTGTTGATATTCTTCATGAAAAAGATATTTAAATTCTAATGCACATAAATCATATTCTTCTGGTGGATAATTAAATAAATAAAAGTATTGTTTCATATTTTTCTTACCTCTAGTGCCCTATTTTAACAACACATCTTCATTTTGGCTACTGAAATAATCATAAATATGATATATTATCTCCAGGAGGCAATTATGAACTATTTAAAAAACTTAAAAGAACAGTTTACTTTTGATCAACTGTTATTAATATTTACATGTTTTAGTTTTACTTTTCCTTTTTATATATTAGGACCTATTTTATTGATTGAATTTATTTATTTATTGGTATCAAAAAAAGCAATCATTGCCTTAAAACAAACACCACAAATTAAATTTCTCTATTTGTTTGTTTTAATCTCATTAAGTATCTCCATTATTCATAAAAATATTTTAGGAGCACTTGCAACACTAGGAATATTTATTGCGATTGTTTTAATGGTTTATTATCGAAAACATATTAATCAATCGACCTTTGAATTTATTATTGATATGTTGATTGTTTTATCTATTCTTTGGGCAATATATGGAATTTATGAACAATTTCAAATTTATCATCGTTTAGGTGTTGATCATTTCACCTTTAAAGTTTATGCAAGACGTGAAAATCGCTTAAATAGTGTTTTCTACAATGCTAACTATTATGCTATGATGATTGAATTTATTGCCGTATGTACTGTATATAAATTTTTTACTGTTAAAAACAATCTAAAAAGAAGTATTTTTTATGTTATTGTTGGTTTTTTAAACTTATTCATGCTTTATATGACAGGATGCCGTGCTGGTTATGTAGCAATTGCTGGAGCTATTTGTTTATTTCTTATTTTTAATAAAAACTATAAATTATGTGCTTTGATAGCTCTTGGTTGTTTAGGAATTGCAGGTTTCTTTGTTTTAAATCCTGATAAGTTTCCTAGAATAGAATATTTGATTTCAAATTTA
>UQVG01000392.1 GCA_900544435.1 uncultured Erysipelotrichaceae bacterium
CTAACACTATGATAAGGGGGCTTAAATATGAGTGAATTTATTGATTATGTATTTCAAAGAAGTACATCATTAAATAAAATTGATAATTCTTTATATTCTAAATACAACGTAAAAAATGGTTTAAGAAATGAAGATGGGACAGGTGTTCTTGTTGGGCTTACAAGAATATCAGATGTTGTGGGATATAAAAAAGAAAATGGTAAAAAGATTGATACAGAAGGGGAGCTTTATTATAGGGGTGTTAAAGTTTCTGATTTTATAAAGGGACATGATCCAAAAAATCGTTTTCTTTTTGAAGAAGCTTGTTTTTTAATTCTTTTTGGATATTTACCTAATAAAGATGAATTAGATGCATTTAAAAAAGAATTAGCTTCAAGATATGATTTACCTTTAAATTATTTACAAGCACGTATATTAGGATTTCCAATGCAAAATATGATGAATAAACTTCAACAAGAAGTTTTAATGCTTTACACATATGATGAAACACCTGATGATATTTCACCAGAAGCAACATTAAATAAGGGGTTAGATTTAATCGCTAAGATTCCCGAAATTGTTTGTTATGCTTACCGTTGTAAAGTACATTATTTTGATAGTGATAGTTTATTTATTCATCCTGTAAATACTGATTATTCGATTGCTGAAAATATTTTACAAATGTTAAGAATAGATCGTTCATTTACTAAAACAGAAGCCAGTGTTCTAGATATGTGTTTAGTATTACATGCTGATCATGGGGGAGGGAACAACTCTACATTTACAAATGTTGTAATGTCATCTACAGGAACTGATATCTATTCATGTTTTGCAGGAGCGATTGGTTCTTTGAAGGGTCCTAAACACGGTGGTGCTAATCTAGCAGTAGCCAAACAAATGGAACTTGTTATTGATACTGTTGGTTTAAATGCAACTGATGAACAGATTAGACAAATTGTAAATGATATTTTAGATAAAAAATTTAATGACCAATCTGGTTTGATTTATGGTATAGGGCATGCTGTTTATACATTGAGTGATCCTCGTTGTCAAATTCTGTCTAAGCAATGTAAACAGTTAGCTATTGAAAAAGATAGATTAAAAGAATATGAATTATATCATCGTTTTGAAGAAATTGCAGTTGCTGAAATTGAAAAGAGAAAAGGTATTCATGTATGTGCTAATATTGATTTCTATAGCGGGCTCGTTTATGATATGCTAGGAATTCCTAAAGATCTTTATACCTTGATGTTTGTTATTGGACGTTCTGTTGGATGGGTTGCACATAATATTGAAAATAAACTTTATTCAGGAAGAATTATTCGTCCAGCAGGTAAATATGTTGGGGAAAAGAAAGAATATATTAAAATGGAAGATCGTTAAAGCATTGTTAAATCAATGCTTTTTTTATAAAAGAAAAGAGTTGCCAAGATGACAACTCTTATATATTTTGTTATTCTTCGATAACTTTGATCCAACCTTCAGGTGCTTCAATTGTACCCATTTGAATACCTGTTAAAGTTTCATAAAGTTTTTTAAGAACAGGTCCGATTTCATCCATTCCACTTGGGAAACAAATTTCTTTACCATGATCATTGATTTTACCTACTGGTGAGATAACAGCAGCAGTACCGCAAAGACCACATTCAGCGAAATCTTTTACTTCATCAAAATAAACTTCTCTTTCTTCAACTTCTAATCCTAAGTATTCTTTAGCAACATACATTAAAGAACGACGAGTGATAGAAGGTAAGATACTGTTTGATTTTGGAGTAACGATTTTATTATCTTTTGTTACGAAAATAAAGTTTGCTCCACCAGTTTCTTCTACTTTAGTTCTAGTAGCTGCATCTAAGTACATATTTTCATCAAATCCTTGATTATGTGCATCAACGATTGCATGTAAACTCATTGCGTAGTTTAAACCAGCTTTGATATGTCCTGTACCATGAGGTGCAGCACGATCGAAGTCTGATACACGAATTGTAATAGGTTTAACTCCTCCTTTGAAGTAAGGCCCTACAGGAGTTACGAATACTCTAAATTGATAT
>UQVG01000393.1 GCA_900544435.1 uncultured Erysipelotrichaceae bacterium
GAGGTTTTTTTATTGGATATTGATATCATTAGTGGTTTATATCATTATGGTTTGACCATTATAAAATATGAACAAGATTATTGTTTAGTAGATTTAAAAACTCAAGAAGTTTATGAAAAAATGAGTATTTATTATATAAGAAGATTATTAAGAAGTTGGAATAAGCATCGTAAAAATATAGAGAGTGTGATATAATGGAAAAAAGTTTGAGGTGGTTTAAAATGAGGACAGTAAAAAATTATGTAGGAATTATTTTGTGTGCGTGTGTTATTATTTTTATTTATAAAACATTTGATATTTCATTATTTTCCAATATTTTATCAGCTTTTATTCCTTTGATTGTAGGAGCAATACTTGCTTATTTTTTACAACCATTGGTTTATAAATTTGAAATGTTTTTAGATTCTTTTCAAAATAAAAAGCTTATTAAATATAGTCATACAATTTCTTCTATTTTTGTTTTTGTTGTCTTTGTTTTAATTATTGTTGTTTTAATGATTGCGATCATTCCAGCACTTGTCAATTATGTTGTCAATATTGCGGATAATTTAACCTTGTATATTAAAAACTTTGAAAAAACATTGGAAACTTATTTAGGAAGTAATCTTGCCAGTGAAGTTATCATTAAGATAGATGAAATGGTTGTTAAATATGTTAATTCAATTGAAGCTATTGATCCTATTGCGACACTTGGGACTCTTTTTAAAGCAGGAAGTACGATTATTACAGCTGTTTTAGGTTTGATTTTTACACCTTATGTTTTAATTGAAGCAAAAAGGCTTGTAAGGATCTTTGATCGCTTATGTTCACTTTTTATGTCAAAAGAAAAAATAGAACTTATTCATGATTATGCAGTACGCTCACATCGAATCTTTGGACAATTTATTTATGGAAAATTCTTAGATTCATTAATTATTGGAATTATCGCATTTATTGGACTTGCTATTTTAAAAGTAAAATTCTTCCCAATTCTTGCTGTCTTTATTTTGATTACGAATATGATTCCTTATTTTGGACCATTTATCGGTGGGTTTCCTGCTGTTCTTGTAGCCTTGATGACAGGAGATTTATTCCATGCTTTAGCAGTCTTAGTTTTTGTTTTTGCTTTACAACAATTTGATGGTTTATTCTTAGGACCAAAGATTTTAGGAGATGTTGTTGGTATTTCACCATTTTGGGTTTTACTTTCTATTACCGTCTTTGGACATTTCTTTGGCTTTATTGGAATGTTCCTTGGAGTACCAATGATTTGTGTCATTCGTATGCTTTTTAATGATATCATTGACTTTCATAATAAAATGAAAGAATTAGATACATAGATTGTATTTTAAATAAATATTTGTTAGGATAATAGAGGCTTTGTCCTCGTAGCATAGCTGGATAATGCAATCGCCTCCTAAGCGATAGATCGGGTGTTCGAATCACCTCGAGGACGCCAATATGATTAAAAAGTCTTGATTTTCCAAGGCTTTTTTATTAATTGGAATTTGGTAATAGTAGTGAGGAAAAAGTTGATAGAAAGAAATGTGTAATGTAGATGATTGTTTAAATAGTTCAATTAATTACAATAGATGAGGTTGAATATGATAATAGGATTTTTATTTACTATAAAGGGTGCATTTAATATATTGAAGGGGTTAAACTATTTTATTTTCAAAGATAATTTTAAAATGATTCCTATGGAATTAACATCTGTATATAAATCACCTGTTAGTGTTCATGAAATTACGTATATATATTGTTATCAATCTATTCATCAAGGAACGAATGTAAAATATAAAACCAAAGGACATGAGTATAAAAAAGAAGTAGGAGATATTGACTTCTTTTATTATGATGAAAGATTACATATTGTTTATGAAGATGAAGAATATGTTACTTCTTATATGATTTTAGGAATATTTTTATTTTTATTTGGATTAAGAATAATTTTTTTGTACATATAAAAGAGGATATGATATTCATTAAGATTTGATGCAAAAAAAGATTGTAGGACAGTATCTACAATCTTTTTTG